>JBFZBE010000063.1:0-3093 GCA_041308685.1 Phycisphaerae bacterium | reverse complement strand
GACCGGGAAGAGGGCTACTTCAAAGTGCCGAAAATCCTGGACGACAACTCCCAAGCGTAAGCAATTTATGAATTGAGAATGAAGAAAAGCGGCCAGCGAAGAAAAGCTGGTAGCTGAACTTTTGACATTTAACATTTGACATAAACACAGTCTGTGGGCTTATATAAATGGAAACATTAAAAGAGTTGCGGGACAAAATCGCCGCAGGACAAGTCAAAAGCGTCGTCGCTGTCGGCGAGTGCCTTGCGCGTATCGACAAACACAACCCGACGCTGGGGGCGTATCTATCCACGTTTGCCGACAAGGCGATGCTGGACGCGGCGGCCGTGGACAAAAAGATCGCCGCCGGTCAATCCGTCGGGGTGCTGGCGGGTGTACCGATCGCCGTCAAGGACAACCTCTGTACGACCTTCGGCACGACGACCTGCGCATCAAAGATACTCAAAGATTTCCGCGCCCCGTACAACGCCCACGTCATCGAGCAACTGCTGGCCGCCGATGCGGTCATCGTCGGCAAGACCAACCTCGACGAGTTCGCGATGGGCTCCAGCACGGAAAACTCCGGCTTTCGTCCGACGGCCAACCCGTGGGATACCTCGCGCGTGCCGGGCGGCAGCAGCGGCGGCTCGGCGGCGGCGGTCGCGGCCGGTCTGTGCGCCGCGGCGCTGGGGTCGGACACCGGCGGCTCGATCCGCCAGCCGGCGGCGTTTTGCGGAATTACCGGGCTAAAGCCCACCTACGGCCGCGTGTCGCGGTATGGATTGGTCGCCTACGGCTCCAGTCTCGATCAAATCGGCCCGATGACGCGCGACGTGGCTGATGCGGCGCTGCTGATGAATGTCATTGCCGGACACGACCGCCGCGACAGCACCAGCGTACCGGAGACGATGGCCGCCAGGACGGATTATCTGGCCAATCTGAACGCGCCGATTGCGGGCTTGAAGATCGCCGTCGTGCCGTCATTGAACGCCGGCGCAGACGCCGCGGTGCAAAAGGCCGTCCAGGACAGCTTACAACTCTATCAATCGCTCGGCGCAGAGCTGATTGAAGTCCAGATGCCGCACTTTGACTACGCCATCGCGGCGTACTATGTCATCGCCACCGCCGAGGCATCCAGCAATCTGGCGCGGTACGACGGCGTCCACTACGGCCATCGCAGCGCGGCACCCGACGATTATATCGCCGTCTATTCCAAGTCGCGCGATGAGGGCTTCGGCACAGAGGTCAAACGCCGCATTATGCTCGGCACGTTCGCGTTGTCCAGCGGGTATTACGATGCGTATTACCTGAAGGCATTGAAGGTGCGGAACCTGATCCGGCAGGATTTTCTGAATGCGTTCCAGAAGGCCGACTGCCTGATGCTGCCGGTCGCCCCGACGACGGCGTTCAAGATGGGCGAAAAGACCGACGACCCGCTGCAAATGTACCTGGCGGATGTCTATACCATCGCGGTCAATCTGGCCGGGATGCCGGCCTTGAGCATCCCCTGCGGCTTCGATGAGAAGAATCTGCCCATCGGCCTGCAGATCATCACCGGCCCCTTTACGGAAGACAAACTGTTGCGCATCGGGCAGATGTACCAGACAAAAACCGACTGGCACAAACGAGAACCTTCTTTTTAGCCACAGATTAACACAAATTATCTCAGATAAAGATAAAAAATGGGTGAAGAACAATTTATTCATAAGGATTTAACATACAAGATAATCGGTTGTGCAATGAAAGTACATACCGAATTGGGGTATGGCTTTCTGGAAAAGGTCTATGAAAATGCCCTCATGTTATTGATTGCAAAGGAAGACATCAAAGCAAAACAACAATACGCCACGCCTGTTTTTTTTCAAGGTAAGATGGTCGGCGATTACACAGCCGATATTTTCATTGAAGATGGAATTATTATTGAAATCAAAACCGTTGAAAAGATGATTTCTGTGCATCAGGCACAGTTACTCAATTATCTAAAAGCAACGAATACAAAATTAGGTTTGCTCCTCAATTTCGGACCACGAAAACTGGAATATGATCGCTTAATTCTTTAACTCATTTGTGAATTATCTGTGCTAATCTGTGGCAAAAAAAACGAGACTGGATATGGCTGAAATAAACTATAAAATAATCGTCGGGTTGGAGATACACGTTCAACTGGCAACAAAGACAAAGATGTTCTGCGGCTGCGAACTGGGGTTTGGGCTGGCGCCCAATACACGGGTCTGTCCTGTGTGTATCGGGATGCCGGGTTCTCTGCCGGTGATGAACAAGACCGCCGTGGAGTATGCGATGCTGACCGGGCTGGCGCTGAACTGCAGCATCCCCCGCTTTACCAAGTGGGACCGCAAGAGCTACTACTACCCTGACCTGCCGAAGAACTATCAGATCAGCCAGTACGACCTGCCGCTGGCCGAGCATGGGTATATCGAAATCCCGCTGGAGGACGGCACGACCAAAAAGATCCGTATCCGTCGGGCGCATCTGGAAGAAGACGCCGGCAAAAACACCCATACACTGGGCAACTTCTCGGCGGTGGACTTGAACCGCGCCGGCACCCCCCTGCTGGAGATTGTTACCGAGCCGGATATGAACAGCGCCGTCGAGGTGCGGCTGTTGGCGCAGGAACTGCAGCGGATCGTCCGCTTTCTGGGCGTCTCCGAGGCGGATATGCAGAAAGGCCACATGCGGTTTGAGCCGAACATCAACCTGCACATCACCCGCGATGGGCAGCTTTTTAAGACGCCCATCACCGAAGTCAAGAACCTCAACAGCTTTCGGTCGCTGGAACGCAGCATCGCGTTCGAGGCTCGGCGGCAGCTCGATGAGTTTTTGACCACCGGCAAGACGCTCAAGATGGGCAACAAAAGCACCTACGGCTGGGACGATGTTAATCAGCAGACCGTCCTGCAGCGCGACAAAGACGAAGCCCACGACTACCGCTATTTCCCTGATCCGGATTTGGCGCCGGTGGTGGTGTCGGACGAGTGGCTCACTGCAATCAAGGACCGACTGGGCGAACTGCCGCTGGCGATGCAGCAGCGGTTTATCGCACAGTACGGGCTCAGCGATTACGATGCGGGCGTACTGACGGCCGATAAGGCGACC
>JBFZBE010000062.1:0-5268 GCA_041308685.1 Phycisphaerae bacterium | reverse complement strand
AAATCTGCCGCGGGCGGTAGATGCGGTGGTGATCAGCGCCGCCATCTCGGCCGGCAACCCGGAATTGGGGCGAGCTTCGGAGTTGGGATGTCCGATTTACAAGTACGCCGTAATGCTGGGCAAGCTCTTTGATGCGCTCAACGGCATCGCTATTTCCGGCACACACGGCAAAAGCACGACCAGCTCGTGGATTACCTATCTTCTTTCAAATGCTGGTGTTAAACCGAACTTTATCATCGGCGCCGACATCCCGCAACTGGGCGGTTCCAGCGGGGTGGGCAATGGGCGGTTTTTTGTGGCCGAGGCGTGCGAATACGACCGCAGCTTTTTGAACTTGCACCCATCGGTGGGCGTTATCCTCAATATCGAGGCCGACCATCTGGATTATTACCGCGATGAGGACGAGATTGTCGATGCGTTCGCTGAGTTTGCGGCCGGCATCAAGCCTGGCGGCGTGCTGATCGCCAACGGCACGGACAAAAACGTCACCCGCATTCTGCGGCGGCTCAAGCCCGAACAGCGGGTCATTACCGTCGGTCTGGAACCGCACTGCGACTTTACGGCCGCACACCTGGAGCTGCGCGAGGGGCTTTATGAATTCGATATCCTCCGCAACGGCAACAGTTTAGGCCGCGTCCGCATCGGTCTGCCCGGACGGCACAACGTCTATAACGCCTTGATCGCCACGGCGGCGGCCATCGAGGCGGGCGTGCCGGAATCGACCGCATTGGAGCATCTGGGCGGATTTACCGGTATCGACCGGCGGCTGATGCTCAAGGCCACGGTCGGCGAGATTACGATTCTGGATGATTACGCTCATCATCCGACGGAAATTCGCGCCTCGCTGGAGGCGGTGCGTCAGCGGTACGCCCCCCGCCGCCTGTGGTGCATCTTTCAGCCGCATCAGTACAGCCGAACCCGTTTTTTACTTGATGATTTCGCCGAAAGCTTTAAGCTGGCGGATATTACAATTGTGCCGGAAATTTACTTCGTGCGGGACACCGCCGAGAGCAAAAATACCGTCAACGCCGAGACGCTCGTCGAACGCATCCGACAGCAGCAGTGCCAGGCGCTGTTTATCAACGATTTTGCCGGAATTGTGGACTATTTAAAAGACAATGTAACCGACGGCGACCTGGTCATCACGATGGGCGCCGGAACGATTTGGAAGGTTGCCGATGAGTATATTCAGTGGCTTAGAGAGCATCGTTAAAGAAAACGCCCCGTTGAAAGATTTGACGTGGTATGCGCTAGGCGGCTGTGCCGAGTATCTGGCGCGCCCGCAGAGCATCGAGCAACTGCAGGAGGTCGTCCGCCGCTGTGCAGCGGCCAGGATGCCGATGCGGGTGCTGGGGCTGGGGTCGAATCTATTGGTCAGCGACGGAGGCGTCAAGGGCGTTGTACTCAAGCTGGATAGTGATGCGTTTACGAAGGCCGAATTCAACGGTGCCTCCCTCAAAGCCGGGGCAGGGGCAAACCTCAACAAACTGGTGTTGGATTCCGTCCGCAAGGGATTGACGGGGCTGGAAGCACTGACGGGCATTCCCGGCTCTATCGGCGGCGCGGTGCGGATGAATGCCGGCGGCAACTTCGGCGACATCGGCTCCTGCACCGAGCGCGTTACAGTGATGGATATGCAGGGCAACGTCTTTGAAAAGATCAAGCCCGAATTGGTGTTTGACTATCGCTGGGTCAATATCACCGCGCCGATCATTCTGGATGCGACGATCGAACTGGGGCAGACCGACCCCGATCAGGCGCTCAAGATGGTCAAGGAAGTATGGATTTACAAAAAGAACACCCAGCCGCTGAATACACGGAATGCCGGCTGCATCTTCAAGAACCCGCGCGGGATGAGCGCGGGGGCGATGATCGACCGGGCCGGCCTGAAAGGCACGCAGATCGGCGGGGCCTTTGTCAGCGACAAGCACGCCAACTTCATCACCACCGAAAGCGGCTGCAAGAGCGCTGACGTCCAGCAATTGATCGAGCTGGTACGCGGCAAAGTCAAAGAAAAATTTGACGTCGATTTGGAATTGGAAATTGAAATCTGGGGGGATTAGTTCTTAGTTCTTAGTTCTTAGAACGGGAATTGAAAGGCAAATAAATGCAGAAGGAAGCCGTATTTCAATTTGAAAAACTTATTGTTTATCAGAAAGCTCTCGATGTGATCGACTATGTCTATGAACAAACCAGTTCTTTTCCAAAAGAAGAACTTTATGGATTGATGTCACAATTTCGCAGGGCAGCAGTTTCGATCTCCCTCAATATCGCGGAGGGAACTGCACGCAGCAAAACAGACTATCGTCGCTTTTTAGATATTGCACAGGGGTCTGTTTTTGAATGTGTAACTATACTTGAAATATGCAAGAGAAGAAAATATATCGTCGAAAAACAACACTCCCACTTGCGGTCTTGTTTTTTGGAATTGTCAAAAATGATTAGCGGACTTAAACGCGGATTAGGATTTTCAGCCCGAAGCGAAAACTAATCCAACAAACTACGAACTACGAACTAAGAACTCTATAAATGTCCAACAAACTCGAACACAAGTTAAAGATCGCCGTGCTTTCCGGCGGGGTCGGGACGGAGCGTGAGGTCAGCTTGCTGAGCGGCAAGACGATCTATTCTTCACTGCAAGAAGCGGGACTTGAGGTTGTCGCCAGCGATATCACGCCGGACGATACGCGCATCCTCGACGACGCATCGATCGACGTTTTCTTCCTCGCCCTGCACGGCCAGTTCGGCGAGGACGGCGGCGTGCAGTCGCTGCTGGAAGATCGCGGGCTGGCCTTTACCGGTTCGGGCGCAGCGGCCAGCCAGCGGGCGTTTGACAAGATCCAAAGCAAGGCCGCCTTTGCCGGTGCCGGTGTTCCTGTGGCTCGGCAAGTCGTCGTTGCGCCGAACGATACCAAACAAACCCTCCAAAAAAAGCTGGCGGGCTTTTCATCGCGTCTGGTCGTCAAGCCCGCCCGTCAGGGCAGCAGCGTCGGGGTGGAAATGGCCGAGGGGATCGCGGCCGCCACAGCCAAGGCAATTCAGTGCTATAAGACCTTCGGCGATTGTATGATCGAGGAATTCATCAAAGGCCGCGAGATCACCGTCGGTATCGTCAACGGCACCGCCCTGCCGATCATCGAAATCCGCAGCAAGGCCGCCTTCTACGACTACCACGCCAAGTACATCGCCGACACAACCGAGTACCTGTTCGACACGATCGCCGACAGCCGACTCGTTACGAAAGTTCAAACATTCGCATTGGCCTGTTTCAACGCACTGGGCTGCCGCCATCTGAGCCGCGTGGATTTTATCCTGACCGACGACGGGACACCGTTTGTGCTGGAGATCAACACGCTGCCGGGCTTTACGAGCCATTCGCTATTGCCGATGGCCGCCCGCAAGGCCGGCATCCCCACGCCCGAACTGTGCCGCCGCATCGCAACCGCGGCCTGGAACGACCGCCCCGCCCTGAAACCATCCTGCACAAGGAACCCATAGCTGGTGAGCAAACGCAAGAAAAATAACGGCAAGAGCTGGTTTAGCTTTTTCAAACGCGACGGCAAAAAGAAGACCGCCTCGCTGACGCCGCGCAGCCGCAAAAAAAAGGATGCCCCGCGTATCCCGTCGTGGCTGTGGGTGATGCTGACGATCATCGGGTTTGCCCTGCTGGCAGCGGGGCTGACGGCGGGCTTTATGTACATGGAAAGCTACGTCAAAAAGCTGCCCCAGACCCAGCAGCGCAGCGGTTCGCTCAAACTGGTCAATCCGCCGGTCTGGCTGGAGCAGGCCTGGCTGGATGCGATCATCAAGACCGCCGGCGGCAGCCGGTTCGTGCTGGATGAAGATGCCGCCCGTGTCATTACCGAACGGCTTGGCCGTATTCCGTGGATGACCGATGTGCGGGTGCAGACCATGCCGGACAATATCGTAATCCATGCCGGATACCGCCGCCCTATCGTGCGCATCGCCGCCGGCAAAGACAAATACTATTACCTTGATGAGCAAATGGTGCTTTTTGACGCCCTGCCGGTTACGCAGATCGCCATTCCGGAGGTGGTCGGCTTTACACAGCGGTCAATCCCCTCGCCGGGATCGGTCTGGCTGGCCGACGATGTCAAAGCCGCGGTCGAATTGGTCTATGTCCTGTCGCTGATGGATTTGCAGATGATGGGTATTGAAAAGCCGATCCAAAAACCGCTATTGGATGAAATCGCCAGTATCGATGTAACCAACTATGCCGGACGCAAAAGCGCGGGCGATCCGCATTTGGTGCTGGATGTCAAAGACGGCCAGACCAAGGTCTTCTGGGGAGCCGCGATGGGACAGGCCTCACGGCATCTGGAAGCCAATGAAAAAGAAAAGGTAACCAACCTGTATCAGCATTACACCGAATACGGCAATACCCTGCAGGGCAAAGGCAAGTTCATTGAACTGCGCCAGCCGCAAACGCTGATCCCGCGACCGCAGTAGAGAAGTCAGAAGTCAGAAGACAGAATGAAGAAAAGCGGTCAGCATCCAGCAAAAGCTGGAAGCTGGAAACTGGTCGCTGGAAGCTGACAAAACGCCAAAAGGTCGGTCACATCCCCCCGGACGATGACCGACCTTTGTTGCGAAAGTTGTGCCCCTCATACCGGACCACATCTGCCGCCTTACGATACCGAAAACAGGTTATGCACGCTGAATGTCGGTTGACAGGCAGTTCACTGCCCGCTTTGCCGCTGGTCGATCCAGGCCTTGACGGCCTGAATGGCCCTGTCGGCATTATCCTCGGCGAAACTAAATGCTTTGTCCATCCCTGCACGCATCGTCGCGGCACGGTCTTGCCAGTCAACGCCGGCGTGTTCGGTCCCCTGGTTCGACCCCATGGAACGCTGACAAGACACTTTGCCGCCCGATGACGCGGCAGGCGATGGAGCAAGCAGATATACAGCCGTTAAAAATCCCGTACAATACAGGATCAAACTAAAAAACAATCTGGTTCGCCATCCACCCATTGATGTCCCTAATGGAACAATTTTTTCATTTCACCATGACCTTGGGATACATTCCGCATCCGTCTGCTACCCTCTAAAAAAGTAGAAAATAAACGTCCATAAGTCAAATGGCGATACTGAAAATGCAAAAAAATCATAGATTTGTATGTCCTATATGTCCTATATGACTTACAAACTGCCTCTGCTCCACAAAAAATCTTAAAAAACTTTAACTTTTTTTGAAAAAATAAATTGACAATTCCAAAATAGCTTTTACATTTTATAAAATGTAAAT
>JBFZBE010000061.1:0-3622 GCA_041308685.1 Phycisphaerae bacterium | reverse complement strand
TTTTCGGCGTCTTTAGAGGTGTCTTCCGAACGCATGCACGGTTCCAGGACGCGCTGGGCGTATTCATAACGTCCCTGCGCGAGCGACTGACGCGCCGCTTCAATGCGGACATTGTCCATTTTCTCTTCCCAGCGGAGCTGGGCGCTTTGCCTGCGGCTGCCGTTGTCACAACCGACCGCCGCCAGCGCCAAAACCCCCGCCGCCAGCAACATGTGTGTGAACGTTTTCATTGTTTTCTACCTCCGGAATTGATCCGTTGTTTCCCAAACAAAACATTACACTTAAACTATACGAAATAATGTCTCAGGGTGTGTCGGATTATTTACTTTTTTTGGAGCAATCCTATAAAATGTGCATTCCGTTGGCTAATCCTGTCTTCGGCATCCAAGCACAGGTTTCTTTGGCAATTTTGGCTGTATTTCTGTATTTTTGAAAAAATGACGTAGCGATTGTATGGGTTATGTGGGCAAAAATAGGTAAAAATACTGATAGAGCGGTGATTATAGGGCGTTGGATTGGCCGTAATACGGCAGTCATGTACCCTTTGTGTGCCGTGCGTGTGTTTGGCATAAAACGCTCCTGTTAAGCCAAAAACGCGATCGTTAAAACAAGACAAGGGAAGCAAAATCAGGGTTGAATACGTCTTTTTACTTGTTCTGTGAGGCCGTCGGCAATGAAACAGACACTATTGTACCTTGTCCGGGCGTTGAGTCAATGGAAATCTGCCCGTCCTGCCGCTCAAGGATGCGCCGCACCAGCGTCAGTCCCAGCCCGTCGCCGCCGGCGGCGGGGTTGAGCTGGTGGAAAATCTCAAAGACCTTTTCGATATGATTGGTGTCGATGCCGATGCCGTTGTCCTGTATCTGATAGACGCTGCGTGTGTTCTCTTGACGGCCGCGGACGCGGATGACCGCCGGACGGCTTGGGTCGCGGTATTTGACGGCGTTGCCGATGATGTTTTCGAAGACCTGAGCGATCAGCGTCGCATCGCCGACACAAGGCGGCAATGCGCCCTCGACGGCGATGTCGATGTTGTGGTGCCGCAGGTCGTGGCTGCTGTTGTCCAGGATCGCCGTGATGATCGCCCGGATGTCCAGGGTTTTGGGTGTCAGTTGCGTGGTTCCGATGCGGCTTAGCCGCAGCAGGCCGCTGAGCAGCCGATCCATTTTCTGGTTGCCCTTTTTGATAAACTCCAGCGATTCGGGAATGTCCGCGTTCAGCGCCGTATCCAGCCGCTGCCGCTGGTCGTCGGTCAACTGCACCGCGGCCAGAGCCGCGCGAATCTCGGCGATGCTGCGCTCCAGTTCGCCGGCAAAACCGCGGATGTTGACCAGCGGGCTGCGCAGATCGTGCGAGGCGATAAACACCACGCTTTGCAGCTCTTCGTTTTTGCTGCGCAGCTCTTTGAGAAGTTGTTCCTTCGCCTGCTCGGCCTGCCTGCGCTCGATCAGCCGCCACATTCCTTCCATAAACAGTGTTAGTTGATGGACATCATCATCGGTGTACGGCTCGGCCTTGTTGCCTACTCCGGCGACCAGCACGATGTGCGAGCCGGAAAAGATCGGCACGTTCATGTGCCGCGTCAGCGTGACATGGCCTGTTGGATATCCTTTTTTGTATGGATTTTCAGCGGCATAATCGTTGGTAATAATCGCCCGGCGCTGGCGAACGGCCTCTCCCCACAGGCCGGTCGTTGCCACCGGATAATGGATCGGCGCATCGGAGATGGCGCATTCTTTCATCGCGGCTTTGGACCAGGAATAAATCGTCAAAATGCTTTCGTCTTCATTTGTGAACGCCAGATACCCCAGCTTGCTTTGGGTCATCTGAATGGCTTCTTCCAACGCAAAGTCGGTAATATCTTTCAGTTGGGCGGCAGTCATGTGGTTAAGCCGCAGCAGCGATTGTGTTCGCCGGGCGGTCAGGGAGAGTGTCTTTTCGGCTTCCTTGCGGGCCGTGATGTCTTCAAAAACCGCCGCAAACTGCTTATTTCCCAACGGATAAGCACAGATATAATAATGCCGCGCCAACACCTCATAGTACTGCTCGAAGACCGCCGGCTCTTCGCACAGCGCCACATTGCCGTAGATTTGAATGAACGGCGCCTCTTCAAAGTGGCTGAATACCTCGGTCGCGCGTTTGCCGATCAGGTCGGCCGGCTTCAGTCCGGTATGCCGCTCAAACGCTGGGTTGACGTCCAGAAATACATAATCGACAGGCAGGCCGTGTTCATCGGTGATCATCTGATGCAGCGCAATGCCGAAGGTGGCGTTCTCGAACAACTGACGAAATTTCTGCTCGCTTTTTTGCATCGCCATTTCTGCTTCTTTGCGGTCGGTGGTATCGGTGATGAATCCTTCGATCGCTACCACTTGCCCCGCATCGTCAAAAACGCCGCAACCCTTTTCCCAGAGCCACTTGGTATTCCCGAAACGGTCGCAAATCCTGTATTCGATCTGGTAGGGTTCTTTTTTGCCGACGGCGGTGGATATCTCGCGCAGGATGCGTTTGTTGTCTTCTCCGACGACCAGTCGCCCCCACAACGCGGTATCGTCATAAAACTCCAGATCAGTATAGCCGGTCATATCCAGGCAGCCAGCGCTGATAAACTCCATCGGCCAATCGGGCGTCATCTTGCAGCGATATACCACCCCGCGCAGATTATCGATCAGCCGTTCGGTCATTTTGCGGCTGTCTTCCAGCGCTGCCTCGGCGACCTTGCGGTCGGTGATGTCCAGCGCCGTAAAGGTTACGCCCTTGCCCAGATCGGCCGCATCCAGCGGCACTGAGCTGAGCAGCACATTGATGATCCGCCCGTCTTTGCGCACCCAGCGCGTCTCGACGGTACCGATGCCCGATTGATCGATCTGGCGGTATTTTTCCCTGCCGACATAATCATACGCCTCCTGCGTGGGATACAGCATCCGCGACCCTTGGCCCAACAGCTCATTTTCATTGTAGCCGGTGATGATGCAGATGAGCTTGTTGACGCTCTGAAAGACGCGATTGCGCACAAGGGCGATGCCGACCGGCGCGGCGGTGATGATGCTATTGAGCCGGTTCTGGCTGTCCTGCACTTTTTGCAGGGCGTTTTGAATGTCGGTATCGTCGTGGGCCACCACCACGACGCCCTCGATCTGCCCTGCGGCGTTGCAGTAGGGGTGCAGAATGATGTTCAGATAGCGATGCTGTATCAGGCCGGCCGTCGTCCATTCCTGATAGGTGACGACGTTGCCGCGCAGCGCCTCTTGCAGCCGCGCGCGAACAGAGCCCTCATAGAACACCGGATCAAACAGGTTTTCGACCTTTTGGCCAAGTGTTTCCTGCTGTGGTTTGCCGAAGAGTTTGGTCAAAAAGGCGTTATTGACCGCCCGCACCGTGTAATCGGCGTCCATAAAGGCCATCATGTCGTCCGACAGCGACATAATCGTTTCAAACCGCCGCAATAGCGCCAGGTCTTGCTCGTGGGCGGCCAGTTCGTTCTGAAGCTGGCAGGTGCGCTGCCGGACGCGGACGCTGAGCATCCGGTTCCAGATCGCCGCGGCCAGTAAAACGCCTCCAGCCGCCGCCAGCAGTACGGCAACCCATCGCAGGTCGTCGTGTTTTTCGATGGGCAATACCC
>JBFZBE010000060.1:0-3140 GCA_041308685.1 Phycisphaerae bacterium | reverse complement strand
GATCAGCGATACGATGGGTTTTTTCCGCGCCGCCGACGGGGGCAGCATCTTTCTGGATGAAATCAGCGAAATCCCGCTGGAACTTCAGGCCAAACTGCTGCGTGTCCTGCAGCAGGGCACGGTTACGCCGATCGGTTCGACCAAGACGTATCCGGTTAATGTGCGTGTGATCTGTGCCAGCAACCGCAATCTCAAAGAGATGGTGGATCGCAATCAATTTCGCGCGGACTTATACTACCGCATCAACGTGGTCAGTATCGAAATCCCGCCGCTGTCGCAGCGCAGCGAAGATATTCTTTCGCTGGCCGATTATTTTCTGTCCAATCTGTCGGCGTTTTACGGTGAACCGGCCAAGCATCTGTCGGAAAAGACCCGGCAGCTTTTGCTCAAATATCCCTGGCCGGGCAATGTCCGTGAAATGGCCAATGCGATGGAACGTGCGTATGTGCTGACGCAGGATACAGTGATCGAGCCGGCTGCGCTGCCTGCGGAAATTCTGCTGTCTGCATATGCGGTGCGTCCGGACAGCCCCTTGCCGACACTGGAGGCCGCCCAGCAGAAACTGGTGGCCGAGGCGATGCGGCTGACCAAAGGTCAAAAAGCCGCTGCCGCTAAAATCCTCGGCATTGACCGGCGCCGCCTGAATCGTCTGATCGACAAACTGCAAGTCGATACCGCTTCTTTGCCCAAATGACAACCGCCCTGCGGCAGCCGCAATGTCGTGTGCGGTGCATTTGCCTGAGATAAAAAAAGCCGATGCGAGAATGTGTTTCGCACCGGCTTTTGTGTTTTTGTAGGGAGAGGTCTTACCGAAAACGGTTAGCGAGGACGTCGTCCGCCGCCGCCGCCATAACCACCACCACCGCCGCTGCCGCCGCGCGAACCGCCGCCGCCATAACCACCGCCGCCGCCGCGCGAGCCGCCACCACCGCCGCCGCCGCCGTAACCACCACGTCCGCCGCCGCCACCGCCGCCAAAGCCGCGTCCGCCGCCGCGACGCTGAGGACGCTCTTTCGGCGGGTTGGCTTCTGCGACTTTGATGCTGCGTCCCATCTGCTCGGTGTCATTGAGACCTGCTACGGCCGCCTGGGCGGCTTCTTCGGTGCCCATTTCCACAAAGGCATACCCTTTGCTCCGGCCGGTTTCGCGGTCTGAAATAAGATTGACGCTCTCGACGGGACCGTACTGTGAAAACAGTTCGTTCAGCACGTCTTTATCGACATCATAACTCAAGTTGCCGACATACAGTTTTTTTGACATTGAAGTCTCCGATCTTTCTTGGACCGCCGGGCCGGTGGTCGGGTAAAGGAATTGAGATTTACATCTCGGTTAAATTTAACGCCGGTTACTATACAGTACTGGATTGATAAAAGCTACAAAATTAATATCTTTTTTCTGTAAATAAAAAGACTAAAAAGAACATAAATATCTCTTTGTGGTTGTTTTTTTGGGGGATGCATTCCATATTTTCATTGGACGGCATTAAAGCATTTTTAACGAAGTCGTAAAAGGTTGCATAAGGAAGTGATTTCGGTTACAATAGAATCGCTGAAAAAAGGGCGTAAAATTTGTAATTCATCTGTGAATTGTTAACCCAAACAAACAAAGGCCGCGTGAGTGAGATATTATCGAAACATTCAAGACATTTTACAATTAGATCAAACCGAACGGGATGCGCTGGCCTCGGTAACCGCTCAATTTGCATTTCGCGTCAACGCATATTATTTGTCGTTGATTGACTGGGATAATCCGGCGGACCCGATACGCCGGCTGATTATTCCGCACATCGACGAACTTGAGAGTTGGGGACGACTAGATCCGTCTGATGAGCATGCCTATACCATACTGCCGGGGCTGGAGCATAAATATCCTTCCACGGCGCTGCTGCTGGTCAGCAATGTGTGTGAGGGGATTTGCCGCTATTGTTTTCGCAAGCGGGTGTTTATCGAGCCGCATAAGGAATCGCTCAGGGATATCGATGCGGCGATGGCTTATATCGCCGCGCATCCGGAGATCACCAACGTTCTGCTGACCGGCGGTGACCCGATGGTCTTGACGACCCAAAAGCTGGAGCGTATTATCGCTGCATTGCGCAGAATTGAGCACGTTCAGATCATCCGCATCGGCACGCGCATCCCGGTGTTCAATCCCTACCGGATTATAGACGACCCGACACTGACGGATATGATCGCTGCGCACAGTCTGCCGCACAAACGAATCTATGTGATGACGCATTTTTGCCATCCTCGCGAGTTAACGGAGGCGGCGTATGCGGGATTGGATAAACTGATATGGGCGGGGGCGATTTTGACCAATCAATGCCCCCTGATTCGCGGCATCAATGACAATCCGGATACGTTGGCGGAATTGTGGCGGCGGCTGTCATTTGCCGGCGTCGTGCCGTATTATCTGTTCCAGTGCCGGCCGGCCCTGGGCAACAGCGCCTACACCGTGCCGATTGAAGAAGGGTATGCGATTTGTGAGGCCGCCAAGTCAAAGGTGTCCGGGGTGGCCAAGCGCATTCGCTTTGTGATGTCGCACGCGACGGGTAAGATTGAGATCATCGCCAAAACAGAGACCAAGGTCTTTTTCAAATACCATCGCGCCGCCAATGACGCCGACAGCGGCAAGGTGATGGTCTGCCAGTCCAATTCGTCTGCTTGCTGGCTGGACGACTACGATGAAATTTTGCGGGAATACCCAATTGAGCGGCCTTATCGCCTTTATGGGCCGGAATGATCGCTACCGGATGGCGTCGGCACGCTCGAAGTTTTGCAGGATTTTTTCCAGTGCATCGTGGGGTTTGGCGCCGATGTCGATGGTGTAGGCGTTGTCGGTGTTGTCCAGCGTCTGTACACGGCCGTCGGCTGTCAGGGCGTTGACCAGCCGTCGGCGATGGCTGGTGCGGGTCATTACCCCCCAGACTTTCAGCGATGGGTGCGCCAGAAACTGCGTATCCATCGCCAGCGTTTTGATGGGACGGTTGGCGCGGTTGCGTCCGAGGTTGCCCAGACGGACGTGGGATAATTCCGGCGTGCCGGTCATCGCGGCCACAGAGCCGTGGCGATAATAGTAGTCCGACTGGGTTTCGTATTTGCCGAATCGCGCCAACTGCACGCCGGCGTCCGTGGGCTGGTCGG
>JBFZBE010000059.1:0-2841 GCA_041308685.1 Phycisphaerae bacterium | reverse complement strand
TGCGCGACATCCAGTTTTTCATCTCCGCCCAGATTCGTCAGTGTGATCGGGGCGACTTTCAGCGTTACCGTGTCCGCCTGTCCCGGGATCGGCAGCAGCTTGGCATTGACCTCTACGCCGTTGATCTGCAGTTCCTTGATCTTCAACTGCTTGCCGGGCTTGTCGCCGGGGGTATCCGGTGCGGCGGGGGCGTCCGATTTGGGCAGGTTATCCAGAATATCCTGCAGGTTGTTGGTCAGGCCTTTCTGCTCCATCGTCAAACTGACGTTGTCCAGCCGTATCTGGTCGATCTCGACCGTATCGCTTGTCAAGCTTTTGATGTTGACGGCGACATAGATATTGCCCATTTTCAAAAGCTGCTTGTGTTGGTAGCCCTCTGGGTTATCGACCTCAAGGCCATTGAGATTCAGTTTGCCACCGAGGATTTTCAAGTTCACATCATTGACCCGCACACCGACCTTCAATGCGCTGGATGCACCCTTTTCGATGCCGATCTTCAACGCGTGATCGCCGAACAGATTGATCAGCACCGCTGCCGCCGCGATCAGCACCACGACGACGATCAGCAGCCATTTGACGACCTTCATTCCTTTTTTCATTTGTGTTCTCCCTAAAAATGTTACGGTTTTTGCAGCAGCACATCCTGCACCGCATGGCCGAGCGCCTTGGCCTTCCGGGCGGATGCATACGATTTTTCAAACTCCTGCATCTGATAATACGCGATTGCCAGCCCATTATATGCCGCCGCGTTGTCGGGTTCAAGCGCAATCGCCGCCAAAAACGCCTCCACTGCCTGCGGGTTCTGTTTTTGATGTGCCATCGCCACGCCCAGATTATAATGCAGGGCGGCGTTGGTCGGCTCCGTGTCTGCGGCTTTACGGTACAGCTCGGCGGCCTGAGCGTACTGCCCGTCGGCCATATAGGCGTTGCCCAGGTTCTGCAGGGCGGCCGTCATTGTCGGCTCGATGGCCAGCGCATCGTGATACGCGGCGATCTGTGCGTCGTGGCGGCCCAACTGCTCCCAGCCCTGCGCCAGCCCCAGGTGGCACTGTGCCGACTGCGGCCGCTGCGCAAGGGCGGTGCGAAACTGGTCGATCGCCCATTGCGGTTGTTTTTGCTCCAGATATATCCAGCCCAGCGCCATCCGTGCCTCGGCCAATGTCGGCGACAGCCGAAGGGCGGTGTTAAATTGGGTAATGGCCTCCGAAAGATTGCCCGACTGGCGATAAATCTGACCCAGTATAATGTAATTGTCCGCCTCGTTTGGCTTGACGGCCAACGCGGACTTGAGCGCAGTGATCGCCTTATCCTGCTGACCCTGCACGCTGTACAGCATCGCCAGGTTGCGGTACGCCTCCGCATAATCGGGCGAAAGCCCAATGGCGGTATTCAGATGCGACTCGGCCTTGGCATAGTCCTTCAATTGCAGATATGCCGAGCCGATATTGTTGTACGCCGCCGCATCCTGCCCCATCAATGCGATGGCCTGCTCATATTCGACCAGTGCTTTTTGCGGCATCTGGCGGCGCAGGTACATATTGCCCAAATTTGTCCGCGCCTCGCCCAACTGCGGCGCCAGCGTTACGGCCCGCTCAATGGCCGCAAACGCCGCCGTCTCATCGCCGACCTTGGTGTAGCTGTTGCCCAGGTTGTTATAAAAACAGCCCAGCGTCTGACGGCGGGTCAGATTCTTCATATACAAACTTTGCGGGCGATTGGGCGGCCGGAACTTATCCAGATAGTACTGGTCCTCGACAAACGCCCCCTGCGAGGTGGTCTCGATGTTGATTTTCTGTTTGCCGTCGTCGTAACGCACGAAAAAATGCCCCGGCGCGACCACGCCGTACAGCGGCAGCCCCAATCGCTCGCCGATGGCCAGATACAGGATTGACAAACTCAGGCAGTACCCGCGCTTGCGATCCAATACGACATGCAGGAACAAATCCTCCGGGTCGTCAGCGGTGGCCACGCTGGTATAGCCCAGCGTCTCGAACAGATACGCGTTGACCACCGGCAGGGCGCGGTAGTCGGTCGGTAAGTGCTTTTCGGCCAGCGTGTTCTGGATCGCCTCGGCGATGTCGTCGATCTTGCGGCGGTAGATGTGCAGGGTCTTTTCGGTGCCCCATTCGCGCGAGAGGATCAGGGCGGCCGTGCCGAGGTCGATGTCCTCTTCCTGCAGGCGCAAAACGCCTTCGATGCTGAATGCCCGCAGGCCGCGTTTGTTCTGGTTGGCCAGCGTCGAGCCGCCTGCGGCAGTTACGGCCAGCAGCAGGGCGGTGATGATACAAAGACCGCTATTCCGACAGAGTTTGTGCAAAGCGTTGTGCGGCATAGCTATTATCGACTCCCATAACACAGATTTGCTTGATTGGGCTGGTCTGGCCGGATTCCAGCGTTACGGCGTTCTTTTTGACCGCCAGCAGCCCGGCCAGAAAATCCAGCAGCGCCTTGTTGGCCTTGCCCTTTTCCGGCGCTGCGGCCAGACGGATCTTGTACATCCCGTCATGCAGCCCGCAATACACCGTCCGGCTGCTGCCCGGCACGACCTTCACCAAAAACCGCGCAACAAGTTGACATTTCGCTTCACTCATCGTTGTATTCTGCCATAGAATTGAGAATGAAGAATTGAGAATGAACAAAGAAGAAATAGAAGCATCTAACCAATTCTACATTCTTCATTCTACATTCTTAATTCTTTTACCCTTCGCGGATGTTCTGTCCGACGGAAAACTGAATATACCGTTCGATCTGCTGGGCCAGTTCGCCCAGCGCGTCGATCTGAAAATCCTGATAATGCCCCTGCACAAAATCGCCGTTGAGCGTCTTTTTGAAGATTTTCAC
>JBFZBE010000058.1:0-11549 GCA_041308685.1 Phycisphaerae bacterium | reverse complement strand
CCAATGGGATGCCCCTGCTAAAATCGTCAATAGACAATATTTTTTATTGCCCTTACAGGGCGTAAGGATGTGGCGCGAATGCAGACCCAGCCCGATGGGCTGGGCTAAGGTATGATGGCCTTTCAGGTTGGGCGTTGGGAGTACACACTTTAGTGTGATCATTTAAGGAAGTTCCTTATAAAAAGGAATCGCTTCGCTTAGGAGTGAAAAAACAAGCTGAAGCTTGTACACCCAACGGGGGTGGGTTCTGTAAAAATCGTCAATCGTTAATCGTCAATAGACTATCGTCAATACAGAATGGATCGGTTTGGATGTGGAAATGTATTTTGATCGTGCTGCTGTCTGTTGCAGGCGGCTGTGCGGTGCAGCCGTCGCTCTCGCAGTCGCTGCGCGGCGGGGTACAGGCCGACGGCGGCGACGGGCTGGCCGCTGCGCTGCGCAAGGAGCCGTCGGTGCGGCAGGTCGCGCCGTGGGACAATCCGTATGGACAGGGACTGGTCGTCGATACCGCCCATTACCGCATCTATACCACGCATCTGGAGCCGCTGACGCTGAGGCAGACGCCGGCCTTTCTGGAATCGGCGTTTCGCGCCTATCAGAGCCAGTTGTCCACCCAGCCGGCCAACACTGAGCCGTTTGTGGTCTATCTGTTCGGCACGCGCAGTCAATGGGAAGCGTTCACCCGGCAGTTGACCGGCGACGAGGCGGCCGTCTATCTGAACATTCAGGCCGGCGCGTATGTCGTCAACGGAATCTGCGTCGCCTACGACATCGGCCGGCGGCAGACGTTCTCGGTGCTTGGGCATGAGGGCTGGCATCAATTTAATCAGCGGCTGTTTGTCTATCGTCTGCCCAGTTGGCTGGACGAAGGCGTTGCCACGCTGTTTGAGACCTGCCGGTACGAACAGGGGCGTTTTGTTTTTGATCCGACGCAAAATTGGATGCGGCTGGGGATGCTCAAAGAGACGCTGCAGGCCGGACGGCCGATCCCGCTGGAGCAGTTGATCGTCCTTGACCCCGGCCAGGTGCTTGGCGTTTACGGCGGCGATGTGGACCGCACGGCGGCCTTTTATGCACAGGTCTATGCACTGGTGCGTTTTTTGCGTGAGGAACGCTACGGCCTGCGTCTGCGGCCGTATCAGCAGATGCTCCAGGGCGCTGCCGGCGGCAACTGGCCGCTGGAGGCGGACTTGCTGGCCGTCGCCGCCGATCGACGCATTCCGCTGACGGTCGGCTGGAATACCCGCACATCGCATCAATTGTTTATTCACTATTTCGGCGACGATATTGACACGCTTGATGCGGAATACCAAAACTATTGTCGGAAGATTACCTACCCTGTGCAGATTGCGCCTTGACAAGGGTTTTATTCGATCTCGGCCAGTGCGATGATATTGCGGCTCAAGCTTTCCAGGGTGTAAGTCTGCGCCAAATTAAAAAACAGCACGCAGCCGAAACTGTGTTCGGACGCCAGGATCAGCGTGTTGTCGCCGACTTGCCCCCAACCCTGTTCCTGCGGCTGATGTCCCAGGACAAACAAATCCACATCGAGTTTTTGTGCCATCGTCCCCAGTGTTTCGATGCTTTGCCGCCGTCCCCAGGTCAACTGATAGACGGCGTTGGGACGCTCGATATCGTCCAGCGTATAAGGACGGTTGAAAACCGACAGATCGAATGACTCCATCGCCGCATCCGACGGAAGCGAATGCGATATCCATATCCGGTTGGCGCAGCGTACCGCCAGCGGCTGGCTCATCAGATACTCCGACAGCGCCGCCAGCACGTCATTGTAGTCGTCGCCGTAATCGCGCCGCATCGCGTCTTTCATCGCGCGGTTCATTTCTTTGCCGGCTTTAAGCACCGCGCTGTTGCTGACGACGGCGGTGTCGTGGTTGCCCAGGATCAAATGCACCTGGTCGGGAAAACGCATCTTCCAGTCGATCGCCTCCAGCAGCAGCCGGTAGGACAGACACCCGCCGAAATCGTCTTCCGGCCCGCCGTGGATGATCTCCTGCAGAACAACGTGCGTGTCCGGGCGGTTGGCAAGGTCGGCCATTTTCATAATCCGCTCAAAATTGCGGAAATGGCCGTGCAGGTCGCCTGCGACCAGTACCCGACCGTTTGCGGGAAGCTCAATCAGGTTGCCGACGCGGTATCGGCACGACCGATTCAGCTCAGCCGCCGTTTGACAGCGCTGTATGCTTGCCTGTTGCATTGAGGGATAGTTTGTTGCCGAAGATGGAGCGGATCAGAACGTCCAGCCGCCCGATCAGTTCGCCCATATTGGACGGTCGGTCGGCGGGTTTGTCTTTGACGCATTCCATCACAAGGTCGGACAGTTCGACCGGGATTTTCGGATACATTTGATTGGGCGATTTGCAATCGCTGTTTTCAGTGACGGCAATGCCGAATTCGTTCTTTTTGGGGATCAGTGTCGGCACATTACGGCCGGTCAAGGCCCAGTACATCGTTGCGCCGAGGTTGAAAATGTCCGTGCGGTGGCTGATATGCTCCCGGCGTACCTGTTCGGGGGCGATGTAATCGGGCGTGCCCTGGATGCGTTTTTTTATTTCGCCCAGCCGACAGCTTTGCCCCAGGTCGATGACCTTGATGCCGTCCTGACGGCTGAACAGGATGTTGTTGGGCTTGATGTCGCAGTGCACATAACCCTTTTCGTGCATTGCATTTAAGGCCACAGCGACCATCCGAAACACCAACAGGACATCACCCAAGCTCAACCGCTGCTGGTCTTCGAGCGACTGGCCGTCAAAGTATTCCATCGAAAGCAATAACTCGTTTGTTTTTATGAGCTTGCGGATTTTATACAGGCCGTAACATTTACGCACATACGGATGATCGACCAGTTTGGCGACCTTGTATTCCATCTCGACTTGCTCAAAGATGCGGGTGTCTTCGGGGTTTTCCAGCACGGCACGTTTGAGCGCAACGGTCTTGCCGGCTGCCTCATCCACCGCCAGATAAATGGTGGTTCGAGCGCCCGTGCCGAGCCGACGGATAATCCGAAAACCGTCTATGTCAATACTTCCTTTGGCCATAAATCTCACAAAATAAAGATTTGTTTTCTCCAGAAAACCTAATACAACAAGGCAACTTCCAGCCCTGAAAACATTTTTATTGTAGTAAATCGTCCCGAAGTTGTCCACAGTTGAAATAAAAATTCTCGTGTTAAGAAATTATTTCGGTGTTTTCGCCCAATGGTTTTGCCGTGCTGCCGGCAAAATATCTTGCAAAAAGGCGCTGGTTGACTATACTGTTTTGCAAAATTGTGGTTAAAAACAGATAAGAAATGGTTAGATATTAATACGGATATTGGCTGAAAGGCGATGGTTATGATGGAATTGAAAAAGGTCAAAGAGATTATCGAACTGATGAAGGAAAATGACCTGGTGGAAGTGGAGTTGGTGGATGGAGAATCCAAGGTGCATTTGAAGCGGCCGCAGGCGACCATGGCAATGATGCCGGCGATGCCCCCGATGCCGATGCATATACCGGCCACGGCCGCACCCGCTCCGGCGGCAGGCGCAGCCCCCGCGGCTGATGCAGGCCTGCTGGCCGTCAAATCGCCCATCGTCGGCACGTTCTATCAGGCCTCCAGCCCGGACGCCGAGCCGTTCGTCAAAGTCGGCGCCGCCGTCAGCCCCGACAGCGTTGTATGCATTATCGAGGCGATGAAGGTCATGAACGAGATCAAGGCCGAACTGTCCGGTACGGTCGTTGAGGTCTGCTGCAAAGACGGCCAGTCGGTCGAATTCGGGCAGGTGCTGTTCCGCGTGCGCCCATGATTTTTTCCGCAAAAAACCGAATTTTTTGCCACAGATTAACACAGATAATACACAAATGATTTTGCCGCTGAGAGCACAGAGGTAATTTTGAATTCTTAATTAAAAATTCAACATTAAGAATTTATAATTCGCTTCATCAAAGCTCTGCGGCTGAACAAGGATAGAATTATGTTTTCACGAGTGATGATTGCCAATCGCGGTGAGATTGCACTGCGCGTTATTCGCGCTTGCCACGAACTGGGCGTTGAAGCTGTTGCGGTCTATTCCGAGGCGGACAAGAACCACCCCTATCTGGACATTGCTGATGCGAAGGTCTGTATCGGTCCGGCGCAGGCGGCCAAGAGCTACCTGAATATCCCTGCCCTCATCAGCGCCGCCGAGATTATGGACGTGGATGCGATTCATCCGGGTTACGGCTTTTTGGCCGAGAACGCCCACTTTGCCGAGGTCTGCAACGATTGCGGCATCGCCTTCATCGGCCCGACGCCCCAGGCGATGCGGATGCTGGGCGATAAAGTCGCCGCCAAAGAGCTGGCGCGTAAGGCCAAAGTGCCGGTCGTACCCGGTTCCGAAGGCGAGATCAAAAACGAAGCCGAGGCCATCAAGATGGCCAATAAAATCGGCTACCCGGTCATTCTCAAGGCCGCCGCCGGCGGCGGCGGACGCGGGATGCGCGTCGCCCACAACGACGTCAGCCTGCACAAAGCATTCTCACAGGCCAAAACGGAAGCTGAGGCCGCGTTCAAGAACGGCACGCTCTATATCGAAAAGTTTATTGTAGAGCCGCGGCACGTCGAGGTGCAGGTGATGGCCGACAAAGAAGGCCACGGCGTGCATTTCTACGAACGCGACTGCACTATTCAGCGGCGGCATCAAAAGCTTATCGAGGAGTCCCCTTGTCCGGTGCTGGACGAAAAGACCCGCGAGGAACTGTGCCGCTCTGCGCTGCGGCTGCTCAAAGAAGCCAAATACCACAGCGCCGCGACGGTGGAGTTTCTGCTGGATCGCGACAAAAACTTCTATTTTATCGAGGTCAACACCCGCATTCAGGTCGAACACCCGGTTTCGGAATTAGTAACAAGTCAGGATTTGATCAAATGGCAGCTCAAGGTTGCCGCCGGCCAGCCGCTGACGCTCAAACAGCGCGACATCAAGCACACCGGCGCCGCAATGGAATGCCGCATCAACGCCGAAGACCCTGCACGCGGCTACGCGCCCTGTCCGGGGCCGGTCAACACGTTCATTGTCCCCGGCGGCCCGGGCGTACGCGTCGATACGCATATCTGTCAGGGCTCTTATATCTCGCCCAATTACGACTCGATGATCGCCAAACTGATCGTCCATCAGCCCACGCGCGAAGAGGCAATCGCCACGATGAAACGCGCCCTGCGGGAGTTCCGCATCGAACCGATCAAGACGACCATCCCGGCGTGTCTGGAGATTTTGTCGCACAACCTGTTTGTCAAAAATCAGGTCGATACCGGTTTCATCGAACGCCACATGGGACTGTAAAAACACAGGAAAAACGCAGCCCCGTACCTAAAGCCGATGTTTGGATTTTACGAATCGCAAATTCTTTCAAACGGTTTTAGGTGCGCAACTTGGCTTTTGCGCGCTCAATGCCCCTTCCGCAATCGGTCTTTCTTGAATTACAGACAACAAAAAACATATTGATACAAGATATATTCGATGTTTTTTATTTTGCTTGACATTTTTTTTTCTAATCGTTAGCATAAGACATATTTATAAAAAGAATTTTATGGTTCTTTATGGGACTGTAGATTCTGTCTGTGTATAACGGATGCTGTAACTATCCATGTGAGGTTGCAATGAAGATAAATAAGATATATGTTACCCGAAATGATTACGACCGTTTGATGCAGTTGATTGCAACGGTAAAAATCAATTCACCTAAAGACAAGGAATGCCTGGACAAACTCCGGGGGGAACTGGAACGTGCCCAGATCATTGCGCCTCAGCAGGTTAAACCCGATGTGGTAACCATGAACTCAACCGTGAGAATGCGTGATTTGGACGATGCGCAATTGTATGAATATCAACTTGTTTACCCGCTTGACGCTGACCCTGAGCACAACAAATTGTCCATCCTGGCGCCGGTAGGCACGGCGCTGTTGGGCTTTCGTGTCGGCGATGCAGTGCAGTGGCAGGTGCCGGCCGGCATACGGCGGTTTTGTATCGAGCAGATACTCTATCAGCCCGAGGCGTCAGGGGATTATACACGTTAAGCATGGCGGGTGTTATGATGACACAACTGATAAAATCCGACAGACTGTTGGGTTTTTGGCAGTCGTTGCGTGTGTGGCTGGAGACGCGCCGCGGCGAGCCGTCGCGCATCTTTTCAGAGATTGATTATTACCGTTTGCAGGGGTTGTTGACGCGGCAGCATCAGGAAAAATATAAGTTGCAGTCGAGGCTGTTTGCTCGGCTGCGCCGATTGCTTGGCAGGGCGATGCTCTATCCCTGCAAGAGAGTTCCCAATAATCTGATAACGATGAATTCGGTCATTCGGCTGCGGTCGCGGCGCGGTACGGAGTTTACCATCGGGTTGGTTTATCCACGCGATGCCGATAAGGTTCAGTGTAAGGTATCGGTTCTGTCGCCGCTGGGGCTTGCGCTGATTGGAAAAACTGAAGGTCAGCCGCTGTCTCGGAATATGGTGATCGAAAAGGTGTTGTATCAGCCGGAACGGCTGGGGAAATTCTATTTGTAAGATGCCCAGCGGCTATTTGGCCGACCATGCCAACGCGAAACGCTCATAGGGCGGCGCGGGCTTAGCGGCGTCGGGGGCAAACCGTACGGCAATCGCAAACTGTGAAAATCCTTCCGGCAGCGGCAGCCAGAGATGTTCCACCGTGTCGCAGGGGCTGTCGCTGACATCCAGCAGGATCAGTTCATCGGTATTTTGTGGATTGACGCCCCACAGTTCCAGCCGCAGATTGCGTTGTTCGGTTTTCAAGCGGAAGGGGTAGCGATCCTCAAAATGCCGATTCCACGTCAGCGTGGCTGTAAATACGGTATTCGGTTTGTTGGTCCGGAAATGGTAGAGCAGTTCCTGTTCCAGGGCAATAGCGCCGCCGTCCCAGCCGATGGCCTTTACATCGCCGACAGGTTGCCTGCCGGCGGTCAGCTGTGCCATAGCCGCTTGTGCATCCAGCGCGCCGGCGCCCTGAATACGATCCAGCGGAGAAAGCAAGTGATCTTCTTCGGCGATTACGCCTTTTTGCCAGCCGGGCAGTTTGCGTGCCGAATTCATCAGCACCGCCTTGATGACACAGTTAACCGGCGATTCGTTGAGCGCGGTTTGCAATGCTTTATCCACGACGGCTTTTTGCAGCAGCAGGGCGGCTGCGCCCGTTACCAACGGGGCGGCCAAACTCGACGCATTGGCGACGGTTGTGTATCCCTGGCGGCTGACCGCATCGGGGACGATCGCTGTGCCGGGAGCGACAAGGTCGGGTTTGGCGCGGAAGTCATCGGTCGGTCCAATGCTGGACTGTGCGGCGGTCGGCGTCTCAAAACGGCTCAAGCTGGCCGTGCCGGACTCCTCTGTGGCCGACGGCATTACGCCCACGCCGATGACGTTGGCTCCCGCCGCCGGGTACAGCAGCGGGTCGCGCGCCGCCTGGCCGTTGCCGGCGGAGGCCACAACGACGACGCCTTTTTCATCGGCCAACTGTTCAATCCCCCGCGTCCACCAGCCCTCGAACACATCGCCCAAGCTCAGCGTGATAATGTCGGCCGGGATCGGCTTGCGGGCAAACAGCCACAACGCCGCAAAACGCCAAAACTCATACACATCCATCGAAACACTGGGGCAAGCGCCGCGGTAGGCAAAGGCCGTTGCATCCGGCAGGGCGGCGTGTGGATCCAGCCCCAAAAGCACGCCGGCAATGGCCGTTGCATGTGCAGAAACGCCGTGCCGTCCGTCCGAACGGTCGTCAAACAGCACGTCCGCATCGGCCAAACTTTGATGGTTCATATTGAAGCGGTAGTCGTTTTGCGGCCGTCCGTTGATATAGCGGGTACTGCGGCAGATCGCCGCGATGACAACGCCATAGCCGTCCAGATCGGGGTTGTCCTGCTGGAGTTGGCGAATGCCTGCGGTCTCCAATGCCGCCGGCTCCACGCGGCTTTCTTCCGCCAATGCAGCGATGGCGATGCCGGACAAGAGGGCGATGGCAAATAAGATGCTGTATGTCCTATTAAGCAACCTGTAAATCTCCGATTCTATAACACACCTATTATAACGTATTCATCGGTTGTTTTTCAAGGCCGCTGAAAACAAAATCACGCCATCAAGGCGGCCAGAGTGCTGGCTGCATTAAAGAAGATGTGGATAAAAATAGGCCTGAAAAGCGACCCGCTTCGCTCATAAGCATATCCTATACAGCAGGATAGAGAGAAAATGCTGAGTGCGTGGGTGGAATAATGCACCAACGCGAACAACACAGAGGTTGCGACAATTGCTGGCCAGACACCGGGCAAAATGGCCTTGAACGCCGACTGCATCAGCCCGCGAAAGAGCATCTCCTCCATCACCGGTACGACCGCCGTAACCAGAAAAACAAGCAGTATCTGTGTTTGCGGCTCGGAGGCCTTCAATTCTTCAAGGGTCTGATGGGTCGGGATCGCAAACGCATCCCCGGCCAGCATCTTGCCGATCCATGTTACCAGCACGATCCCGCCGATGATCAACGGGTACACTGCCGCCAGATTGACCACCGCCCAACCCGCGTCGCGCAGCAGGGTTTTGGGACGCAGACCAAATCCGCGAAGCCCTCTGGCAAAGAAGTGCCGTGCTAAATAGAGGATATAGGCGATCGTCGCTGTGTTCAGAATCAGCACAAAGCCGTTCCGGGCGATCAGTTGGGCGGCCTGGTCGTCGCAGAATAGGTATTGATCGATCAGGTAAATACCTATTGCCATCAGTGTCAACCATACCAAGAACAGGACAAACGGCAGTCGGGTCGGCAGACAATGCCGCCGTATGGGCGCCGCTTTCAATGCTCCAAATCCGCCATACCAGCGCAGCCACACTGCCAAAATCGTCAGTCCGACAAGGCACGCGCCCAGCGGCGAACCATCCGCGGACGGTTCGACGATTTCCGTCGTCTGTTCGGCCGTCTCGGCCAATAATCTGCCCAGCGCATCAAACATAAGATTTTTTTCAAGACCGATTGCGTATTAAAACTGTCCGTGTTATAGTATATCCCGACACTTTTTGCAAGGAATGGATTTTATGGATATTTTTGAAATTGATGGGCCGGTCAAACTGTCCGGCACGATTGACGTGGCTGGCTCGAAGAACTCCGCATTGCCCATTCAGGCGGCCGCACTGCTGGCGCCGGGCGTGTCGGTCATCCCCAACGCCCCGAATCTGGCCGATATTCGCTCGTTTGAGACGCTGCTGCAAAGCTTGGGCGCCAAGGTGCATCGGGACGAGGCAGGGCGGCTGCATATCGATGCAACCACCATTGACAACCCCGTCGGCGAGTACGACATCGTCCGCAAGATACGGGCGAGCATCTGCATCTTAGGGCCTCTTCTTGCCCGCTGCGGCAAGGTCAAGGTCTCGATGCCCGGCGGCTGTGCCATCGGCGACCGTCCGGTCGATATCCACCTCCGCGGCGTCAAAGCGCTGGGGGCGCGGGTCTATCTGGAAAACGGCTACATCGTCGCCGAAGCCCCGGCTGGCGGTCTGGTCGGGACGCAAATCTTTCTGGGCGGGCCGTTCGGCTCGACGGTATTGGGTACGGACAACGTGATGATGGCCGCGGCGCTGGCCAAAGGCACGACGGTTATCGAGTCGGCGGCCTGCGAGCCGGAAGTGGCGGATTTGGCCAACTGTCTGAACGCGATGGGCGCTAAGATTCGCGGCATTGGTTCGCCCCGGCTGATCATCGAGGGCGTCAAGGAACTGAAGCCCTTCAATTATCCGGTCATCGGCGACCGCATCGAGGCCGGTACGTTTATGGTGGCCGCGGCGATTACCAAAAGCCGCCTGCATATCCGCAACTGCAATATCGACGATATGGTTGCCGTTGTGGATCGGCTCCAGCAGATCGGCGCGGTCGTGGAGCGCGCCGCCGACGGCTGCGAGGTGGCGCAGTACGGTTCGATCCGACCGGCGGACATTACCACCCAGCCCTACCCCGGCTTCCCGACGGATTTGCAGGCGCAGTTTATGGCGCTGCTGGCGCTGGCCGAGGGCAACAGTGTGATTACCGAAAAGATTTACCCCGACCGCTTTATGCATGTGGCCGAGATGAACCGTATGGCCGCCGATCTGCGCAAAGAAGGCCCCAGCGTGTTTGTCAGCGGCGTCGAGCGGCTGGTTGCGGCGCCGGTGATGGCGTCGGACCTGCGTGCCTCGGCGGCGCTGGTGCTGGCGGGGATGGCCGCCTACGGTACGACCGTGGTGCAGCGCGTCTATCACATTGACCGCGGCTACGAAAAGATCGAAGAAAAACTGAATGCCGTCGGCGCAAGGATCCGACGTAAAGACGTGTAACCACAGATTGAGTTGTGAGTTAACTCAAAACTAAGAACTAAGAACTAAGAACTAAGAACTAAGAACTTTTCTCGGTGTTCTCTGTGGCAAAAATAATCTGTGCAAAATCTGTGTTTATCTGTGGCTAAAAAAAGAGGCCTGTTATGGAATTTTTTGAAGTTGTCAAAAAGCGTCAGTCCTATCGCGGTGGATTTGAAAATAAATCAATCCCGCGCGGGGATTTAAAAAAGATCGTGCAGGCGGGGCTGGACGCCCCCTCCGGTAAGAATGCCCAGACGACACAGTTTGTCATGGTGGACGATGCTGCGATTGTCCGCACCATTGCGGCGATGCACCCGACCAATAAGGCCGTGCAGCAGGCACAGGCCTATATCGCCTGCATCACCGACCGGCATCCTGAAGCGGTCTTTGAGGGGATGTCGTTCCAGTTGGAAGACTGCGCCGCGGCGGTGGAGAATATGCTGTTGGCGATTGCCGCGTTGGGATATGCCAGCGTCTGGATCGACGGCTGGCTGCGGCTGGACAACCGCGCCGATACCATCGGTAAATTGCTGGGATTGCCCGCCGGAAAAATCCTGCAAATCCTGCTGCCGATCGGCGTTGCGACCGAGACAATGGCGCGCCCGGCCAAAAAGCCCTTTGCCGACCGCGCCTGGTTCAACGCCTACGGCCGCGGGCAATAACTGTCCATCCTACGGCTCATCGCAAGAGGGTCGGCCTGGCGCGGCTAAGCCACTGGGGAAGCTGTCCGCGGGTTACATGCTGCCAGAGGCCTGTTTTTTGCGCGATGGCCGTGTCCATCAACGCCGCAAACAAATCACATCGGCTGTGGGCAAATCGCAGGTCGGCATAGCCGTACCCGTGCCGAATAATCTCCTCGTTCAGCGTGCGGCCGTCCGGCAGGACGATATACGCCAGCAGCCGCCCATAGCGGTCGCGCTCATTGGAGGCCGCGTCCAGCAGCACGGTAACGGTTTTTCCCTCGGTCTGTCGGCGCGTAAAATCGGTCGCCTCCGGGCCGTAATACATCTTGCCGATGGTGGGGTGTTTTGTCTCCGGCGTATCGACCCCGATTAGACGGATGCGGGTGACGGGTTTGTCGCCGTCGGCGGCGGCGATGTCCAGTGTGTCGCCGTCGATCACCTCAGCGATGGCAAACGACTGCTCGTGATAGCGTTTGCGGTCGTCGCTGGCCCAGACGGCCGTGCGGACGG
>JBFZBE010000057.1:0-2913 GCA_041308685.1 Phycisphaerae bacterium | reverse complement strand
CATACAATCCCATATAACCATGATTTTGAAAAATGGCATAATCTATCGCCTTGATAACGCCTGCCTCCTTAGCTGCTCCAGCAAGTCGAATATTATGTGTTTTGATTTCTTGCCTCAGTAGCATCCGCCGGTCATCCTCTATTTCTTGTTCGGATAACTCCTGTTTTCTGGTCTGTACCGCGAAATATGTTTGCCCTAATGCAACAATTTCCTTAGTGGGGTCGGCATTTTGAACAACGAGATAACACGCATAACGTGACATATATACTGAACTTACGGAACGTTGTGCCTTGCTTCCGATCCCGACCATATCGGTGATGTCAACGAAATGGTCTTCAATTCGGTGCCCACTGTTAAAACAAGCCGTTTTGGCCTTTTTAATAACCTGTTCAAAATTGCGATAATCAGAGTAACCAAGGATTTGGGCAAAATCCCGACTTGACCAGTATTCATTGCCGACACTGTTAGTCCTTTTGATCTTTTCAAATGGAGAATCATTTCCTGTGGGAGGTGTTTTTATTATTTCGTCTTCCATGCCAACTTGCTCCTGAATTTTAATGTTTATACACGCATCCGCCGTGGGCGTCGTAGGTCACGATCAGCGGAAAATCATTGAACTCCAACCGCCGTACGGCCTCGGCGCCCAGATCGTCCCATGCTACAAGCTCGTTGGCGACGATGTAGCGGCTCAATAATGCCCCGGCTCCGCCCAGCGCCGAAAAGTGCACCGCGCCATACTTGACAATCGCCTCCTGCACCGCCGCGCCGCGCAGCCCCTTGCCGATGGTCGCCTTGACACCGCAGGCCAGCAGCGCCGGCGTAAACGCATCCATCCGCGAGGACGTGGTCGGCCCGGCCGCCCCGATGACCCGTCCCGGCCGTGCCGGCGTCGGACCGACATAATAGATCGCCTGTCCGGCCGGATCAAACGGCAGCGGCTTGCCCTCGGCCAGCAGCGCACAGAGCCGCTTGTGCGCCTGATCGCGGGCGGCATACACCACCCCGCTCAGCAACACCTCATCCCCGGCTCGAAGCCGACTGACGACCTCAGCCGTCAAAGGGGTTTTTATGCGATAAAAATTGTCCATAGTTATGGGCTAATCAGGTCAGGGTTCATCCTGTATTTTAATCTGTTGGGCATTTTAGCGTCTGCGATGCAATCCGGCAATCTGAAAATCGATTTGCGTCCGATATTATTTTTAATCCATAAGTCCATTTATTGCATAAAGTTAATGTTTATTCTGAAAAATTTTTGAAAAAAGCGATTGACATTTGGAACGGATTCTTGTACTATGCCTGATGATAAGGTGTATTTGGAGGAGGGGATAAGAGGCATGTCCTTGAATCCCCTCAAAAGAAATCAGTCGTTGTTTAGACAATATAAACAATGTTTAAGCGTAGGAGAGCGGAAAGATGAAGAAGATTTTGATGGCAGTGGCAGTGCTGTGTTTGGTGGTATCTGCGGCAAATGCACATTTGGGGACGGCGGGTACGGACGAGAATCCGGTGCTTATTAGTGGCATCGGGATTTCGGCCCAGGTTGAAGAAACTCACGTTGATGATTCACCGTGGAAAGGTACTTTCATCTTAAAGGTCAAAAATACCAGCAATACCCCATGGGGCGATTTTCATTTTTCGATTAATGGCAACGCTGTGTTTGGAACATACGACCCCGATTTGAATGAGTATTACCCCAAGATGAACAATGTGGTTTTGACCGGTTCAAACGCTGTGATTTCTCAGAATGGTCAACAGCTTGATTTGTTTTTTGATAACACACCGGTGCAGTCTGGCCAAATCGTAACATTTGAAGTGTATACCGATAATACAGCGACGCAACAGAATTTCGGTATCTGCTTCTATCCGACGCCTGTTCCGGAGCCGGCAACGCTGGCGATTCTGGGCTTGGGTGCAGTGGCTCTGCTGCGGAAACGCAAATAAATACGTTCTATGAGGCGGGCGTCGAAAGATGTCCGCCTTTTTTGTTTTTCAAGGTGTGCATTGGCGCACCTATCTGGCTTTTGGAGAATGGAAAGTAACCGGAGGAGGGGGCGGATGCCTATCGCGTTCGCCCCTTTTTTATTTTCACCTCAGCGATTGACTTGCCGCACCGGCAATGCTAAAATGATCCCCATTATCAACGCTTTGGGGATATCGGGACGATGAAAAAAGCAGCCGCAGGGATGCAACGTAAGCTCTGGCAGGTTCGGCCTGCTCAGCCCGATGTCTGTACGCTGAGCGAGCAGCTCAAAATCCACCCCATCACCGCACAAGTGCTTTTGAATCGCAATGTTATCGAAATTCCGCATGCGCAGTCGTTTTTATCGCCCAAGCTGACCGATCTGATCGAACCGGCACGGCTGCCGGGGATGACGCGGGCGGTCAAACGCATCCTCGAAGCGGTCAGTGCCGGGGAAAAGATCGCCATATACGGCGATTACGATGTGGACGGTATCACCTCGGTGGCGATTTTGTGGCATTTATTGCGGCTGCTGGGGGCACAAGCGGACTATTACATCCCGCACCGGGTCGATGAAGGGTATGGCGTCAATGACGAGGCCGTGCGCCAACTGGCCGAGGCGGGCACACAACTATTGATTACCGTCGATTGCGGCATCACCGCCGTCGGGCAGATGCAGTTGGCTCGCTCGCTGGGGATGGACGTGATTATCACCGACCACCACCAGCCGGATGCGGTACTGCCGGAGGCCGTGGCGATTGTCCACCCATTACTGGATGCGGCGTATCCCAATCCCGCCTCATCCGGGGCGATGGTGGCGTTCAAGCTGGCCTGGGGGGTGGCCGATGCGCAAAAAAGCGGCGGCCGTATCCCCGACGCCCTGCGGCAATTCCTGCTGAACGCAACGACACTGGCCGGCATCGGCACCATTGCCGACGTGGTGGATTTGCGCG
>JBFZBE010000056.1:0-4385 GCA_041308685.1 Phycisphaerae bacterium | reverse complement strand
CGCCCTTTTTGAGCTTTTCGATATCCTCGCCCTCCATCCGTCCGCGGATGACGACTTCGTAGGTCTTGGGCAGTTCGTAGCGGGGGTGTGTGAGCCGATTGGACAGCTCCGCGTCGTTGGTCAGCAGAATCAGCCCGGTCGTCTCGGCGTCCAGCCGTCCGACGCAAAAAACCCGCTCGCGGCACGGGGCCAGATCGACTGCTTTGGGGCGTCCCTGCGGGTCGCGGCTGGTGCAGATGACATTTTTGGGTTTGTTGAGCAGATAATAGACCTTTTCTTCGGCCCGGATGCGTCGTCCCTCCACGCGGATGTCGTCCCGCGCGGGGTCTGCAAACGCCGGCAAGCTGTTGAGCACCTCGCCGTTGACCATCACCGAGCCGCCAAGGATCAGCTCCTCGCATCTACGGCGGGAATCGATGCCTGCCGCGGCCAATATCTTTTGCAGCCGGATGGGCTTTCCGCCCGGCAGCGGGACAACAGAACGATTGTTTTTCTTTGGACTCATAGTATCCTGTTATTTTCTGAATGCCCCAAGCGTACCATATTTTGAGCGTGGATGCAATTGCAATTGTTTTGGTGATTGTAGCGACATTGTGTCGTCAATTATCCTAATCTTGCCGCTCCGTGCCGCCGGAGCAATGGCCGTTGACCATGATCTTGCCATCCGGCGATATTACGGCCGTTACTGCCCCATGGATGGGGGTGTAAAAGGCCGCGATGCCGCTGTCCGGCGGCGGGGTGTAGGCGGTGGGCTGACGGCTCGCCGCACAGGAGGCGATGACAAAACGGGGCTGAAAATGCGTGATAAAGGCCGGGTTGAGATTGACCGTTGAGCCGTGATGCGGCAGGACGATCACATCTGCGGTTACGTCCGCAAACCGCTGCATGAGGATGTCCTGTGCATACTGTTCCACGTCGCCGCACAAGAGAATGCTCCGTCCTGCAAAACCGATCCAGATGACCTGCGATTTGTTGTTGTCGTCGATGGCCGTATCGGCGGCGGTTCGGTCGTCCGGCCAGAGCATCCGCACGTCGGCAATTTTCGGCAGGGGGATTTTCGCGACGGGGGCTAAGCGGTGTCCGGCCGCGTTGAGCCGCTGCACCAGATACGAGGCCGACGACGAGGTCTTGGCCTTTTCAAGCACGCTCGCGTTGGCATAGACGCCGCGGGTCGGCAATCCCGAAACGATCTCCGGCAGGCCGTTGAGATGATCCATATCGCCGTGGGTGAGGATGACCGCGTCCAGCGCCGCCGTGCCGCGATAGCGCAGATAGGGCAGCACGGTGCGGCCGCCGGGGTCTTTTTGCGAGATGGAACCGGCGTCGATCAGCCAATCCGTGCCGTCTGGAAAGGCGACATGGACGGCCTGTCCGTGGCCGACCGACAGGCACGTTGCCGCCAGTGCGTCGCCGCTGCGCCCTTGTGTCCAGCCCAGCAGGCCGAACAATCCGATCAGGCAGACCAGTGCGGCCAGTGCGATCCGCCGGGGCGCAAACCGCACGGCTGCCAGCGCCGCATAGCCGACGGCAACCCACCCGGCTCCGACCGTTCCGGTGCGCAGCTCCGACAGCGGCACGGCTGCAAACAGCAGGGTCATTGCGGTAAAGACCCGACAGCACCAGTCCACCACCACCCCGCACAACAGCCCCAGCGTCGGAAACACAGGCGTCAACACAATCTTCAAATACCCCGCATACAGCAGTACCGTTACCGGCGGGGCGGTCAAGACCGTCCACAGCGGCGACAGCGGCGTAAGGGCGTAAAAATGGTACAGCAAAAACCCCGCTCCGGCCAGCCATGCCGCCAGCCCGACGGCCATCATCCGCATAAAAATATCCACCGCTTTGAGCGTCCATTGCGCCGTGCGGCTTTCGATCGCCGTCTTGGGGAGTACCGCGACTGCCTTAAAGACCGACCACGACATCAGCCGCTGATAGAGCGGCTCGTACAGCACCAAAATCCCCAGCACCGCACTGAACGAAAGCTGCCAACTCGGCGAAAACAATTCCGCCGGACGCACCAGCAGCAGTACCATTGCCGACAGCGCCAGCGTATTGAGCGGGCGGGTCTGTCGGTTGAGGATGACGGCGGAAAAGAAAAAGCAGCCCAGAAAGATCGCCCGCACGGTCGGCCCCCGCGGCGGCACGGCCAGCCCGTAGGCCAGCAGCAGTGCAAGACAGATCGCCGCCCGCAGCGGTTTGGGCAGGCCGAACAGCAGCGTAACGCTCCATAGCGAACCGGCCAGCAGCGCAACATGCATCCCCGACAAGCTGATGATATGCGTCAGCCCCGTGCGGTTAAAGGCGGCGTTGGTGGCCGCATCCAAATCGCTGCGCTGCCCCAGCAGCAATGCGGCGGCCATCGCGGCGCTGTCGGCCGGATAGTCCGCGTCCTCCAGCAGGGCACCGCCCGCCAGCGCGGTCAATCGCTGGCGGATTGTCATCATCAGGCCGCTCTGTCCGCGTGCCAACACCTCCACGCCGTCGGCGGCCGGAACCGATGCGCCCAGCCAGACGCCTTGCTGGTGCATATACGCCTGCATATCGAACTGTCCGGGGTTGGCCGCCGCGTCAAAGCCGTCCAGCCAGCAGACCAGCCGCACGCGGTCACCTTGACACAGGTGTCGGGCAAGCTCGGCGACCTGCACGCGCACCAGGCCGGTGGTTTTTCGCAGGCCGTCGGGCGCGGCGATAGCTTGGGCGGACAGATAAAAACTGCTTTGCGGCGGCGTGGGAAAATACGATGCGAACGCCCAGCCGCTGCGGGTGTCGTGGCGGATGTCCGAGACGATCACGCCTTCCAGTGTGGCCAGCCGCCGCTCTATACCGGCCAGCCGCACGATGTGGTCCGGCGCCGGCGTCGCAAACGCCGCATAGCGCAGCATTCCGGCACAGACAAAACACAGCACCGCCGCGGCAAAAGAGATCACAACGGAAGGACGGGCGTTGGCATAGACAAAAAAAGACAGGATAAACACCAGCAGCATAAGTCCTGCCGCCGCAATGACCGCCCCTATTGGAATGACAATGGAGGATTGAAGACAAATGCCAACGAGGAATGCCGCTGTAAACACAAGCAGGGGACTGGAAGCCATTAACCGCTGCCATCGGCTCAGCGGCGTATCGTCCGGCAGGAACCGCTCCAGATTATGCCGGATCAAACTGTCCTGATTGTATAGCCCTCGCTGCAATGTTGAGTTTTGAGTTAACTAAGAACTAAAAACTACGAACTACGAACTACGAACTAATTTATTTTTTCGGCTCAATCCGTTCCTTGCCGCCCATGTAGGGACGCAGCACATCGGGGATCGTTACCGTGCCGTCGGCGTTCTGATAGAGTTCCAGCAGCGGGATCAGCACGCGCGGCGAGGCGATGACGGTGTTGTTGAGCGTATGGCAAAAGACATTCTTGCCGCCGGTCTTGTACCGCAGATTCATCCGTCGCGCCTGAAATTCGTAGAAACGGCTGGCTGAGTGCGTCTCGCCGTAGCTGTTGCGCGAGGGCATCCACGTTTCGATGTCAAATTTTTGCACCTGTCCGCGTCCCAGGTCGCCTGTACAGACATTGACCACGCGATACGGCAGCTTGAACGCCTGCAGGACGGCCTCGGAGTTGGCCAGAATTTCCTGATGATACTGTTTGCTTTTTTCTTCGTCGTTTTCGCCGATGATGACCTGCTCGACCTTGTCGAACTGGTGGATGCGGTACAGGCCGTAGGTGTCCTTGCCAGCCGCGCCCGCCTCGCGCCGAAAACAACTGCTCAGCCCTACGAACTTGGCCGGAAGCTGTTTTTCCTCCAGAATTTCGCCCATATAATACGCCGTCACCGGTACCTCGGCGGTTCCGGCCAGATTCAGCCCGTCCCGCTCCATCTGGTAGGTCTGCTCTTCGGAGCCGGGGAAATACCCCGTGCCGCGCATCGCCTCGTCCCGCATCAGCAGCGGCACCATCATCGGCGTATAGCCGCGGCCGATCATATAATCCAGCGCAAACCGCAGCACCGCCCAGTGCAGCAGGGCGCCGTCGCCTTTGAGAAAATAGTTGCGCGTGCCGGCCAGTTTGACGCCGCGTTCCATATCGATAATATCCAGCGACAGCCCCAGCTGCATGTGGTCTTTCGGCTCAAAATCAAACTGACGCACCGAACCCCATTTGCGCATCTCGACGTTTTGCGTGTCGTCCAGCCCGAAGGGGACTTCGGCAGCGGGGGGTTGCGGGATTTGCCCCATTAAGCTGTCATACTCCGGTGCAAGCTGTTTGACCTGCTCGTTAAGGGCGGCCTCCTGCTCTTTGAGGCGGCTGAGTGTTTCCAGTGCCGCCCTTTTTTCGTCCGGCGACAGCTTGGGGATTTCCTTGCCCAGCCGGTTCTTTTCGGTAACGATGT
>JBFZBE010000055.1:0-2767 GCA_041308685.1 Phycisphaerae bacterium | reverse complement strand
CCTGCGGCACATCGTCGGCGTTAAACAGCATTGCCTTGCGGCCGGGCTGGTCTTTATACCGATCGTACCAGTCGCGCGTGATGGCATCCTCAGCGTTGAACACCGACAGACACGGCCGCTGCGCATCGCGCGGCTGATCGGAAAAAATCGTCTCCTTGGCCGCACCATACGCCTCAAACGTACCGTGCCGATCCAGATGATTGGGCGTCAAGTTGGTGATGATCGATGCCGTCGGCGCTTTGTGGATGCGCGAAAGCTGTTCGAGTTGAAAGCTGCTCAGCTCCAGCACCACCAAGTCGTCGGCGTTCACTTCATCCAGCAATCCCAGCAGCGGACGGTTGCCGATGTTGCCGCTGAGCCAGACTTTTTGATACCCGATCCCCGTCTGCCCAACGCCCGCCGTCAAAAGATGCCAGATCAGCGAGGTCGTCGTGCTTTTGCCGTTGGAGCCGGTGATGCCGACGATCGGCGCCGGACACATCTGAAAGAACATCTCGACCTGCGAGGTGATCAGCGCCTTGTGTTCCTGTGCGATCGTGATGAACTTATTGTGCGGCGGTACCGCGGGGTTGACGATCACCATATCGGCGGTTTGAAAATCCTCCGGCCGATGCTCGCCCAGCCGATAATCGATCGGCAAGCCCTTCAACGGCGCCAGCGCCGCCGACAATTTCTCCGCAGGAGAAAGGTCTGTAACGAGTGTTTTCGCTCCGGCACGGGCACAAAACAGCGCCGAATCCTCGCCGCCGCCGAAGCTGCCCAGCCCCATCACGACCACACGCTTATCTTTGAAGAACGTCTTGTCCATAGTTATTGCTGCTAAGGACGCGGTAATTTCCTATTTCCTATTTCCTATTCTCAAATTTGAAATTGGAAATTTGAAATTGGAAATTAATTCGCGGTTGCTTTTAACTTCTTGCTTTTGCAATTTCCATCTTGGCGTCAATCGCCGCCTGCTCGATGCATTTTTCCCAGTTGTCGCCGAACTGATCGCGGTACTTGCGGTCGTCATACGCATACAGGATCGACCGCGAGGCATTGATCAGAACGCCCATCCCGTTCTTGTCGGCAAACCGCAGACAATCCGCCGCGGTCGCACCCTGCGCCCCGAAGCCCGGCACCAAAAACCAACACTTGGGATACCGCTGCCGCAGGATCGACGTTTCCGTCGGCGTCGTGCCGCCAACGACCATCCCGACGCTGCTGTAGCCATCCTGCCCGATGCGTTTGGGCTGTCCGGCGATCTCACCGACGACAGCGGCCAGTTTTTCATACATCTTCACGCCCGCCGCATCCGCAAAATCCTGCACAACTCCGGCCGTCGGGTTGCTGGCACGCACCCACACAAACACGCCTTTGCCCTCATCGTCGGCTGCGTCGGCAAAGGGCACAATGCCTTCCGCTCCGGCAAACCCATTGACTGTGATCGCATCCGGCGTGATAATGTCGTCCATACCCTCAAAATCGGGGTTCTTTAAATGCGCCTCGGCATACGATTGCGCCGTGTGGCCGATATCGCCGCGTTTGACATCGCCGATGGTCTCCACGCCGTGCGCATCGGCCTCGCTGATCAGGGCATAATACGTTTCCAGCCCTTCCCACAGATACTTTTCAAAATACCCGATATTGATTTTCACCGCCGGAACCAGCGGCGCGACGATCTTGATGACCTTGGCGCTGAACTCAAACAGCGCATCGATCTGCATAGCCATATCGCGGACATGGTATTTGTTCTTGTTGCGGATCGCCTCCGGCAGACGGCCATAGACCGGATCCAACCCGACGATCAGCGGGGTATTTTTCTGTTTGACTGCCTGGCACATCCGATCCGCAAAATGACTGGCCACGATAAAATCCTTTCTGAAACCAATTAACATTATTCCCAAAGTAAAGATTTGCCACTATAATCGCCGACTTATTATCCGGCAAGCGGCAAATCGAAAAAAACGGCTCAAAAGCGATTGAAATATGGGTACAAAAAAGCGTAAACACCGATGGTTAAAATACATAACGGTTATCACCATAACCGCGTGCGTGGCGGGGGCACTGATTTTCTGGGCGTTTTTGCATACGCCGGCGGCCTACACCCCCTTGCCTGCGGACAATCCAGACCAGGTAAGTTTATATCTGACCCATGAGCTTGGCCCGGATTTTTTCAACCAGGTACAACTGGGCGAACCGTTTGAGCTGATTATCGAGCAGGATGGGCTTAATGACATCATCCGAGGCGGTATCTGGCCGCAGCAGTGCGGGCCGGCGACGGTCGATACGCCAATGGTCGTTTTTGACAGCGGGATCATCTATGCGATGAGCAAGGTCTCTTATATGGGGTTTTCCAGTGTACTGACGGTCGTATCACGGCCGACTCAGGACAAAACGGGGCACATTAATATGCATATCGATGCGGTTCGACTGGGGCTTCTGCCGGTTACGCCGCTGGCCGCCGGTATCGCCAAAAGCACAATGGGACAGTTTGAGGCGGATTTGCAGGAATGGCCGGAATTGGCAAAGGTGCTTTCGGCCGTCATCACAAATGCGGCATTCGAGCCGGTTTTTGAGGTGCCCAAACATCGCATTCGTGTCCATCGGTTCCAGTTGGAACAGGGTCGGCTGCGGGTCGTGCTTGTGCCTTTGTCGCCGGACGCCGCATCGGCCAACAAGACCAATTAGATTCATCCGACCATAGTCAAAAGTTTACTTTGTCAGTGCGGCCTTGAGGGTGTCGGCGGCATTGGTGACAAAGACGAATTTCAGGCCGGTTTTGGCT
>JBFZBE010000054.1:0-3696 GCA_041308685.1 Phycisphaerae bacterium | reverse complement strand
CTCGCTGACGCTCAACAGCGACTCGGCGTCGCTGCCGGCGATCGAAAGAATGTGTTCGATATCCTTTTTTGCCTCCTGCGGCTGCCCGATCGCCAGCAGCACCTGCGCACGCAGACGATAGGCGTCCACCCCCTCATGCGCCGCAAGATACGCATTGCAGACGGCGATCGCATCCTCGCGCCGCGCCTGCCGCAAAAACCAATCCGTCAGCGCCGCCTGCGGTGCAACGGACGTCGGGTCTTCGGCGATCAATGCGTCGATCAGCCGCCGGGCGTCCTCAAATTGGCTGCTGCGCGATTTGAGCATTGCCAGCGACAATTTTGCGCTGCGGTTATCGGCGCCGCCGGCCACCATTTTTTCAAGCATTGCCTCGGCGCTGTCCAGCCGTCCCTGCCGCAAGTGGCTTTGCAGCTCCATCTGCGCCAGCCGCGGATCGGTATGCCCGGCCGACAGCAATTCGTTGAGCAGTTGGTCGGCCTGCCGGTACTCCTCGGCGCGATACAGCACCCCGATTGTTGCAACCGCCAGATCCATATCTTCCGGATGCCGCATCAGGGCCTCTCGATACAGCGACACCGCAAGACGCAGGTTGCCGGCGCGTTCGTGCGCGGCGGCCAGCAGCATCAAACTCTGTTTATCGTCGGGGTTGACCTTGAGGTTGTCATTCAGCAGCGATGCGGCCTCGGAATACCGCTTCTGGAAATCTTCTTCCATCAGCCAGTTGGCCACCTGCTCGATCCTCCACACGCGGCCGGCCTGTCCTTCGATCTGTTTGATCTGCTCGATCCAGGGCTCGAGTTGTTCGGTCTTCAGTGTTTCCCGCCCGATAGCCAGAAGCTGCCGACGCACCATAATATCCTGGGGGTTATCCTGTGCCATTTGCGAAAGCACCTTGACTGCCTGGTCGGACTGACCGCTGCGCTGCAGGATTTCCGCCTTAAACAGCAGGATTCTGCGCTGCTCTGCGCCGCCCAGCCGTTCGGCCGCGGCGGTCAACAGCGTCAGCGCCGTCGGCGCATCCTTGCCGTCGGCCAGCAGCGAAGCACGCACAATGACCGGCTCGGAAGCATCCGGAAACTGCGCAATCGCCTCATCCAGCGTCTGTGCGGCCTGCGGCGCGTTGCCCTGACGCGACCAAAACTCGGCGCGAGCCAAACGCAGCGTTACCGAATCGCCGAATTTTGACCCCATTTCCGTCAGCATCGCCTCGGCCTTGGGCCAGTCCTGTCGGCTCAGAGCGACGCGAAAGGCCACCAGACGATTGGCCGGCGTATCGTCGGCGGCGATCAGCTCATCGACCATCTGGTCGATCCGTTCCTGTGACTGCGGATGGCCGGTCATCAGCTCGATGCGGCAGCGGGTTTGCAGCTGCTGGGCCTGTGCATTGGCCGAATCCAGACGCACCGCCGCGGCGGCGTACTCGGACGCCTCCTTCCATTGCCGTCCTTCGACCAAAATCTGCGCCATCGCAAGCTGGGCGGCCAGCGACTGCGGCGCGCGGCTGATATAGCGGCGCAGCGTCTCGATAGCGGTCGCACGATCCTCCAGCCGCATCGCCCCCTCGGCCAGCTTCAGATACACCGCCTCCTCGGTATAACCCTGCTCAACCGCTTGACGCCAGCAGGTCATCGCCTTCGACCAGTCGCCGCCGCGTTCGGCCAGCAAGCCGTCCAGATAAAACGCCATGCCGGGGTTAAACTCGGCCTTGCGCAGCCGCTCCAACGCCGCTTTGGCCGCCGGCACATCATCGGCCAGCATAAACAGCTCTACCGCAAACGGCAGAAAGACAAGATCATTGACGCCCAAGTGCGCGATGCCCTCCTGCGCGGTACGCAGCGCAGCGGCCGGATCGTTGCGCTGGGCGGCCAGCATCGCACGAAGCTGCCAAAGCAGCGGCGCATCCGGCTCCAGTGCAAAGGCCGCATCCAACTGCGCACCGGCCGCATCCGAGGCCTGCAAACGTAAAAACGCCGCCGCGATCGCAAGCCGCACCTGCGGATCGGCGATCGTACAGCGCCCGGCTTTTTCCAGCGCGTCCATCGCCTCGGTGCGACGGCCGTCGCGCAGATAATAATTGGCGCAGATCAAATACGTCTGCGCATTGTCGGGGGCGTTCTGAACCGCGATATCCAGCCATTCCTGCGGCGATTTTTGGGCTAATTGCGGATTTTGCTGCGCCAGCCGCGCCAGCAGCTCATACGCATCCGGCACATTCGGTTCGCGCTGGACCAGGTCCAGCAGCAGCGCCGCGGCCGGCTCATATTTGCGCTGCATCAGTTGTGCCGCCGCAAGACGATGGGCGATCTGACTGTCAAACTGCCCCTCCAGATAGCGCGACGCGGTCGATTCGGCCTCACCGTAGGCCTGCCCGTCCATGTACAGTTCCGTCAGCGCAAGCGCCGCCTGCCGATGGGCAGGATCGTTGCGCAGCACGGCGCGATAGGCGTTCACCGCCGCGGCATAATGCTCGCGTTTGGGCGGCTGTATGCGGCTTTGTGCCGCACCGTATTTGGCCAATATCTCCGCATCGCTCTGATGCACCGACAGATATTGCCCCAGATGCACCGCGGCGTCTTTCCAACATTTTTCGTCGTACGCTTTCAACCCCAGCTTAAGCCCCTGCTCGGCACGCTGTGTGCGGTTGAATTTACGCACGCCGACCACAGTCGCCCCAACCGCCAACACACCCAGCGCCAGCACAAGCACCAGCTTCCAATTAACATATCCCTTGTTCATAACGCCTCTTAATTGTGATTTTTCCTAAAATTATTGCCCAAAACCGGCCCCATTATAACTGCATCGATGCGTTTGAACATCTTTATTTTTTCTGAATTAACGACAAGATATGACTTGATTCTTGCAGACATCACGCAACGTCCAGAGGGATTACAATATCACAGGCATTATTCGACGGCTATTCCTACGACAGCGCAAGTTATACTGAAAATCTGCGTTTATGACGGTAAAACCAAAGATTAAAAATCAAAAAGAAAAATGACAGATTAACATGTAAAAAGGGGCATTCCAACTCCAAAAAACCGATTCGGCGGCTAAACCCGACAGAACGGATAGCCCCGCAGAACACGGCGGCGCTTGGCCTTTTTGATGGTTGCATTGTCATTTTGATATTTGCTTTTAGCTATTTGATATAAGTGTTTATTAAATAGATAGTTATTTGGATTCATTAGGAACAACCTTGCGCTGTAGTATTCCTTGTCCTGATAAAAACCGCCCCCCTCGAAAAATAACCTTAAACAGACATAGGCTTTATCGCGTAAAAATCTGTGTATTTATCGCAAAGCAAAAGGGAAAAGGCCGCGCTGTCAGCCGATCATCCGACGCAGCCGCGTCCGTATTCCCGCCGGTTTGGCGCCGGGCGGCGCAAGCACTGTGATCGCCTCGTGAATCACCTTAATATCGGCAGGCAAAGGCGGAGCCGGGTCGCCGTCGATCTGCCCCCAAATGATGGCGCCGTCCAGCGGTTCCACGCGAATGGTCTTGGCCTGCATATAGATGGCATTTTTACTGGCGGTGTGTTTCTTGAAAACCGTTTTGGCCGAATGCCACAAAAGCTGTGCCTGGTTGGAGCATCTAAAAATGCACACATCCAGCAGGCCGTCGCCGTATTGGGCGTTTTTCAGGATGCTCAAGCCGATGGCATAGCGGCTGATATTGCCGACAAAGACCAGGCCGCGG
>JBFZBE010000053.1:0-5020 GCA_041308685.1 Phycisphaerae bacterium | reverse complement strand
TGCATCCTGACAGGTGGATTCCCAGAGGTGATCGGACGCAGTTTGTCCGCGCGTCAGAAGGCGTGGTTCAACGCATACATCACGACGCTGCTGCAGCGTGATATCCGCGACCTGTCCCGTATTGAAGGGCTGGCGGTGATGCCGCGACTACTGTCCATTCTTGCCGCACGCGCCGGCAATCTGCTCAATTTTTCTGAGCTTTCACGCAGCTCAGGTCTGCCCCAATCCACCATGAAACGCTATATGGCACTGCTGGAGGCGACATTTTTGGTGTTTCTGCTGCCGCCGTGGTCGGGCAATCTGAGCAAGCGTCTGGTCAAATCGCCCAAACTGATGCTGGCCGATACAGGGCTGATGGGGTATTTACTGGGGATGGACAAAGACCGGCTATCGACGGAGCCGGAACTGGCGGGTGCGCTGATGGAAAACTTTGTGGTTACCGAACTGACCAAGCAGCGTACCTGGAGTCGGGTGCGTGCCCAGTTGTTTCATTTTCGCACACAGGCCGGCGACAGGGAAGTTGATATTGTACTGGAAGATGCTGCCGGCCGTCTGGTCGGCATTGAGGTCAAGTCCGGCCTTACGGTCAGGGCGGATGACTTTGCCGGTTTAAATGTTCTGGCCGATCACACACAGGATCGCTTCATTGCAGGGATTGTGCTTTACGGCGGTTCCGTACCGGTTCCGTTCGGCAAAAATCGCTGGGCGTTGCCGATCGGTGCATTATGGGAGCATACCGTTACTCCAGCCGGTTTTTGAGCGCGGCTGCGCGGGCGGCTAATTCGGCATCGGTGGATTTTTGGGCATCGGCTAAGCGTTTGGCCAAGTCAAAATCACCGTCGTTATTGAGCTGGCCGTGCAGGCGTACCAGGATATCTTCGATCACCGTACGGACAGACGCGACCGGACAGGCCAGCGCCTTGACCAGACAATCGGCGGCCTCGGTCAGCTTCATCCCGCTTTTGAGCACGGTGTCGGCCAGCTCGCCATCGCGGTCGTCGGTCATTTCCACCGCCAGCCGGATCGCATCGATGTGCGGCGGCTCCTCGACCCCGGCGATCATCCGATACGTCTGGACATAATCCCGCAGCAGCCGCAGCCAGCGATGGTCGGTGCAGAAGGCGTTATACGTCAGTTCCGTATAGCTGCACTTGCGGGGCTTGCCGTTCTTATCGACGTACCGCAGCCGCCGCCCGTGACAGTAGATTTCCACCGCGTCCAGCAGCGCATCCAGCAGCGCCTCGCCGGTAAAACCGCTGAACTTAACGCCGTTGGGCGGCGATTCCTTATCGCCGAAATCGCGGTCGCAGACGGTGCGGATCAGCCCATCCTGATGGTGCGCCACGACGGGAGTGCCGCCGGCGTGGGCTTCCTGCTGGCTGATGCCGCACGGCTCGCCGACCTCGCCGCCGGAGGGCATCACAAAGAACTGGCTGCCGACATACACATTGCGGTACAGTGTCGTGGACAGCGACCCTTCCGGGTAATACGCAAACCGCCCGGCAAACTCCGGGATTGCGGCGATCCGTCGAAAATGCATATCGTACCGCCGCCCGTCGAAGCTGTCCTCCACGCGGCCGCAGATGACATATTGGATCCGCACATCGCGCGACAGGAAATATTCCAGCACCGTCGGCCCCATCATCTTCCACGGCTCATAGACCACATACCGCCGTCCGCCGGCCTCATAGACCTTCCAATCGACCAGCAGCTCAAAGCCCTTCTGCTTGCAGACGCGATGGAGCATGCCGAAGATGACGTGCTGGGTGTTGTCGTCGTCCGGTTTGAGCCGGATGTTCGGGTCGGCCTGCAACGCGGGCTTGGCCAGCTTGCGGGCGTGGGTGTATTTGGCAAACAGCCGTTTGCGGGCGGCCTTGTCATAAGTTTCCAGAATGCTGTTTTTGGTGCGGAACCAGAACCGCTGACGGGCGGACATGTGAAAGCCGTTGCGGCGTCCGAAGAACCGCCCCTGTTCATTCCGCTGGCCGAACAGATGCGCATAGCCGAACACGTTCGGCTCGGCCAGTATCCGCGCCCGCATCGCCCGGCTGACCGTGCCGATGTAGTCGGAAGTCTTGAGCATAATATACGCCAGCTCGATGCGCCGTCCGCCGGGGCTGTCCGGGTTAAAGCACACATCCGAATACGCCACCGCGTCCAGCCCGATGATCAAACTGTAATAATACCGCTTGAAGTGGTTGGCCTCGTCCATCACGATGCTGTACGACGGATGCGGGTTGTGCATCATACTGCCGACGCGGGTGTTTGCAAAATGCGGATCGCCGACATATTCCGGCCAGCGTTTCAGATACGCCGGCAAAAGCCATGTCGGCCACTCGTTGGTCTGGATGATGGACGGGTAATAGTTGTACGCACGCAGCGCCTCTAATGCGCCTTGCGAAAGGATGCGCGTGCGGCGCAGCTTGTCCTCGCAGGTCAGACCGCCGTACGGCACATCCAGATACTTGCCGTTTTCCAGATACAGCACCTCTACGCGGGCGCGTTTGCCGTGTTTGGTGCGCAAAAGGTTGCTGCGCAGGATGTTGATCACATCCGGCGCGGTGTTGCGGCGGATGGCCTGCGTGCTGTCGTCAAATTCGGGGAACTGGATCGTAAAGCTGTGGCCGTCGTAGCGCGGGGCGTAGGCCTTATGGATACGCTCGCGGCTGGATTCGTACAGCGGCGTAATGACCACAACGTGGAAGCCCAGCTCGGCCAGCACATCGGCGATATCGGTGGTGTAGATGCCCACGCCGCCGGCGTGCCCGCTGAACTGCGATTCGGGCGAAACCAGCGCGATCGTGCCCAGGTTCATCCCGTGCAGAATATCCGCCGCCGAGCGGCACAGGTACGGTTCGCTGCGCTGCTTTTCATCGACGGCAATCCGCATCAGATACTGCTGGATCGCGCCGCGGCGGGCGGCGTCATTTTCGCTGATCTCGGCAAGTAATCCCGCCAGCTCTGTATAGCCGATGCGGTTTTTCTTATAAATCCATTCGGCCAGCGTAAAGAACAGCTCCTCAAAGCGGTCAAAGCAGTCCGCCGTCGGGTTGGTCGCGGCCAGAAACTGTTCGGCGACATACGCATTTTCGATGCGGTACTGCCGCCCATAGCGGCTGTAGCGCACAAACGAATCCAGCAAAAGCTGCCGGCGGTCGGCGGCGCCGGTCTTTTCGACCAGCTCAAAGACATGCGACGACACCGGCTCCATCACACTGCCGAATCCCAGCCGCAGCAGTTCCTGTCCCGACCAATATTCCCGATAGCCGTTGCGGGTGCGGCCTTCGGCGTTGTTGTAGCGTTCGACGATCTCATAGACGCCGCCGGGTTTGAGAGCGGGCGTTTCCAGCAAAAAATTGTAATCGCGGGCGACGGCCTGCTGGCCTTCGTGAAACGCGCTGGGAAAGTTGAACACACACAGGTACAGATGATCTTTGTAGCTGCGCAGGAACGCCGCGATGCGTCCGTTGCCGGTTTTGATCGGCGTTACATACCCTTTGGCGAACGCCGGATGCTCATCGACAAACGCATACAGGCCGCGGAGATATTTGCCAAAACCCTGCAATATCGGGTATTTGTCCAGAATGCCGCGGCGCGTCCGCGCTTCCTCGTGCCAGGGATGACGAAAGCGGTTGTTGACCCAGTGCTTCCAGCACTCGGTATAGGCCGCGTCAAAGCGGTCGCTCATCGTGCCGGCCTCCGGCCCCGGCAGACGGCTGATGTGGTACATCAGCGGGCCGTAGCTGCTCAACACCAAAAACGCCGCCGTCGGCCAGATCATATTCTGATAGTTGCTGGCCGGCGATTCCTCGTCGTGGCTGTTGAACAGCGACAGTGTCTGGCCGCCCAGCGTGCGGTAGATTTTGTTCAGATACGTCAGGTTGTCGTTAAGCCCCAGCGGCGCATCGGCCGCCGCGCCGCCGCGGATCGATTCCATATTTTTAATCAGTGAATTGTACGGGATCGTACAGCTCTTGAGCATCCGCATTTCGTTGCCATGCCACTGTTCTGAATACGCCAGCAGCGCATTGGGCACGGCCTTTTGAATCTTGTAGCACATATACAGCAGCGGGATGTTGGGCGCTTCGGTCTTGCGCAGATCGACCGGTTCAAACCCGCCGACCGTCACCTCGCCGAACAGACGGGCGTTGCCGATCTGGCGGCCGTCAACGGGAAAGACGGTATCGAAGCCGTGGCCGACGTCGATGCGCAGGCCAAAGCCCAGCCGCGTCAGTTCAATGCCGATCTCGGCCAGCCGCTCGACGTTTTCGATGTCGCGCATATTGACCATAAAGCTGTCCAGCCATTCGCTCCATTCGCCGTCCCAGCCGGCGCGGCGGGTCAATACGCCTTTGCTGTTGCGGATATACGCCGGAAAATGATAGGCGTAGTCGTTGTTGGCGCGGGAAAAATGCGACAGCATACACAACAGGATTTTCATCCCTAGTGCATCCGCCCTTTCGCGCAGCCGCAAGAGCGCCTCCAGCCCGCCCAGATCGCGCCGCACCGTTTTGCCGTCCAGCACCGAAAACACCGACGGGTCCGGCCCGGCCTCGCCTGCCCAGCCCAGCTCCAGCGCCCCCAGCGGATAGATGCGCGTATAGCCCTCGCTGCGGAAGCCCTCCAACTGCTCGGCAATGTCATCAAACGTTCCATAGACGAACAGCCCGTTTTCATCGCGTACCGGCGTGTGGTCGTCGTGCAGTTTGAGGTTGAGTGTATCGGCGTAAAAGCTCAGCACGCGCTGGCCGCGTTCGTCCGGCATCGATTTGATCAGCCCGCCGGCCTGCTCGTGGAACTCTTCCCACTGCCAGGTCTTTCCGTCGTTGAGCGAAAACTGCACCGCGTAATGACACCAGCCGTTGCGGATCGGCAAAACGGCCTCAAACCGCACCGCCCCGGCGATCGCTTTGCTGTGTGAGGGCGTCATCGGGATCGGCTTTTTGCGGTAGCCGTTGACCGACCACAGGACACGCGCTTTGATCTGGTCTTTGCGCAGCGTCTTGGGCCGGGGGATATC
>JBFZBE010000052.1:0-2899 GCA_041308685.1 Phycisphaerae bacterium | reverse complement strand
GAAGCAGTCGCTTTGCCGAACAATTCAGTTTCTCTGAAAACACGAATCGGTTGGGGTTTCGGTGGATTGGCCGACAACTTCATCACCAGTTCACTGATCGTTTTGGCAATGCAGATTTATAATATCACACTGGGGATGGACCCGGTCAAAGTGGGAATTGCCATGTCGATTCCTCGGCTGTTCGATGCAATTACAGATCCCATTATGGGGCACATCTCGGATAATACCCGCAGTCGATTCGGCCGCCGCAAACCTTACATCGTGCTGGGAGCCATTTTGTCCGGGCTTCTGCTGCCGCTTGTGTGGATGCCGCCGGTGCGAACCGAAACGGCAATGTTCTGGTATTTCACATTGATCGCCATTGTCTATACGACCACCTACACAATGTTTGTCATTCCCTATACGGCCTTGGGCTATGAGCTGACCACGGATTACAACGAACGCACCAGAGTGCTGGCCTGGCGTATGTATATTGGCCTGCTGGGCAGCCTGACCGTCCCGTGGCTGTATAAACTTTGCTTGTTGCCTGTCTTCGGCTCAGATGCATCAGTGGGGGTTGTTTGGGTCGGATCCGCACTGGGGATTGTAATTATCATCTCGGGCCTCCTGCCTGTTCTGGTCGGCCGTGAAAACCCCGCCGCCCAACATCAGCAACAAATACGATTCTTCGATGCCTTGCGGTACACCCTGAAGAACAAACCTTTTTTAATTATGCTGGCGGGTTTTGTCATTTTTATGTTTGCTTTATTCGGCGTTGGCACACTGTCGCTGTATGTGAATATCTATTATATCTTCGGCGGAGACGAAAGCAAAGGCGCCTCGTTGAGCGCCATGGGCGGCTCACTGGCGGCGTTGACCTCCTATCTGAGCCTGCCGCTGCTGACATGGTTTTCCGTGCGATTCGGCAAGCGAACCGCAATGCTGGCCGGGTTAAGTGCCGCAATGCTCGGCGTGTTGAGTCTCTGGTTCACACTGACACCCAAAATGCCCTACCTGCAATTGCTGTCTTTTTTCATCTGCGGCATCGGGTTGCAGGGTTGTTGGCTGATGATCAGTTCAATGATCGCCGATATTTGTGACGAAGACGAACTTCACACCGGACTGAGGCGGGAAGGGGTCTATGGTGCCGTCTATAGTTTTGCGCTGAAAGCCTCTCTGGCCTTTACGGCGATTGTCGGCGGCATCCTGATCAAAGCATCGGGGCTTGAGACCGCCAAAGCGTCCGGTGTTGCCGTTTCTGATGATATCCTTCTGCGAATGAAAGCAATTTTTGTATTCGGTCAAGCCGCCGCTTTCTTGCTGACAATTATCATCTTTAGCTTCTATCCCATTACAAGAAAACGGTCACTGGAAACCCGCCGAATTATAAATGAACGCTCTGCTACAGCGGCACTTTAATCCGCTTACACAGGTAAACCAAGGACATTAATTTCTTAACGGATATCCACGTCAAACCGATTATCGTCGATTCGGCGAAGGGTCAAGCGTGAATTTTTGAAACGATAGCTGATTTCGTTATGAAGTCCAACTAAGAGCTTGATATGCTCAAAGACATGCCGCGACTGAAAATCGTCGACAAGCACAAACGCACCTTTGCCCTGCTCGATTTTTTCAGTCTTGCCATTCCATTCCATACCAAGGTCTTTGGCCAGCGGCCCCCAGATCACCGCCATCGCCCCCTCATCAACACAGCGTTTGACCGCGTCCCACGTCGGATCGCTAATCTTCAATCCGGTCAGATAAAGTACGGGAATCTCTTTGAGATGGTCATAGCCTACCAAGTGATCGAAGCAGACCACGCCCTTAAGCGGCACAAAAAAGTTATGGCGGGAGCAGTCCTGCGGCACACTGTTGACCGACAAAAACAACGGACCGCCATACGGTCGCCCGCCCACCGCGACCCCTTGGGTCCCCTTGAAATATGTCAGCCCATCGCTGCCGGTCGACCCATGCGTCAGGACATTCCACAATCCCAGCCATGCCTCCGTGTTTCGGTCGGAAGTCCACGCCGGATTGGCGTACAGCATATCCTCAAAATGCGGCGTAAAACGCTGGCCATGACAAGTATCCTCATAGCGAATAATGGCTGCATCCGGCTTGACATCGCGAAATGTCCATCGCCGAGGATGAGACGGGACATACTCCCTGCAAAACCACCGCAACACTTCCCCATGCGGAGTCAGTTGATAATGCTCATCGTCCACCAGAGTCATCAGTGAAAACGGCAGCCCCTGTTTGCCCGGCGGCCGCAGATTATGCCCGGCGCCTTCAATATAAACACCCTCCACGCCCATCCAATAGGCAAACATCAGGCTGGCTTTCATCTCTTCGGCGCTGTGTCCCGGCACCGCCCCATAATACCACAAATCCACATCCGCCCACAAGGGTCGGCCATATTGGATCGCCGCCCCCAACGCAATCGACATGCTCACCGGCGAATAGGACTCCTTGCACAGTTTTGGACAAACCGTATAGCCGGCCTTTGCGGCTGCATGAAAAAGCACCGGCCAGACTTGGGAGGCCTTGACCGCAGGCGCACCGGCTTCGAGGATGGGCTTAAGAATATCCGAAAGTCCCTTGGTCGTATAGTCAAAGGCCTCCAGAATATCCTCTATCTCTTTATTTTGAATCATCAATTTCGGATGGTACGGCGTCAGCACGCGGTAGTGTTCAATTTCATCGTGAACAACACCGAGAAATCGGCTCGGTCTGTCGCCTTTCGCGCCATGAGCGGCGGCTTGTGTGACCGATTCCATACAAGGATCGAAGCATTGTGTAGAGATGGCATAGCTGAGATTTAACTCATCGCAAAATTCGAGCATAGCGGTATTGACGTCAAGCGAAGGCAAGGCTTCTTTGCTGTTGGTGAGAACCACATAGTTGATGTAATTGATACCCA
>JBFZBE010000051.1:0-6143 GCA_041308685.1 Phycisphaerae bacterium | reverse complement strand
ATCCTGCATGTCAGTCATAAAACCTCCATTTGAATTGAGGATCAAAAAAGACAATTGACGAAAGAATCGATCCTTCGTCAATCGTCCATTTACATTACTTGCCTCGTCCGGCGATGAGTTTTTCGACCACGCTCGGATCGGCCAGCGTCGTGATATCGCCCAGATTGCCGGTGTCTTTTTCGGCGATCTTGCGCAGGATGCGCCGCATGATCTTGCCCGAGCGCGTCTTGGGCAAGGCGGGGGCGAACTGGATCGCCTCGGGCGCGGCGATCGCGCCGATCTCCTTGCGGACATGGCCAATCAGCTCTTTTTTCAGGGCGTCGCTTTCTTCGATGCCCTCTTTGAGCGTTACATAGGCGTACAACCCCTGCCCTTTGATCTCGTGCGGAATGGGCGTTACCGCCGCTTCGGCCACCTTCGGATGGCTGACCAATGCGCTTTCGACCTCGGCGGTTCCGATGCGGTGGCCGGACACGTTGACCACATCGTCAATGCGTCCCATCAGCCAGTAGTCGCCGTCCTCATCGACGCGGCAGCCGTCGCCGGTAAAGTACATATTGTCGAACATCGCAAAGTAGGTGTCGATAAAGCGGTCATGATCGCCCCACATCGTGCGCATCATCCCCGGCCAGGGTTTGCGAATGCACAGTTTGCCGCCTTCGTTGCGATTGCACTGGGAGGCGTCATCCCGCAGCACCACCGGATCGACGCCGAAGAACGGACGGGATGCGCTGCCGGGCTTGAGCGTCATTGCGCCGGGCAGCGGGGTAATCATAAAACCGCCCGTCTCGGTCTGCCACCAGGTGTCCATGATCGGACAGCGATTGCGGCCGACCTTTTCATAATACCACATCCACGCCTCCGGGTTGATCGGCTCGCCCACCGACCCCAGAATCCGCAGCGAGTCGAGCTTGTACTTCATCACCCACTCCTCGCCCAGCCGCATCAGGGCGCGGATGGCCGTCGGGGCGGTGTAGAAAACCGTGACTTTAAATTTGTCGCAAATCTGCCAGAACCGCCCAGCGTCCGGATATGTCGGCACGCCTTCGAACATCAAGCTGGTCGCCCCATTGGCCAGCGGGCCATAGACGATATAGCTGTGGCCGGTCACCCAGCCGATGTCGGCAGTACACCAGTAAATGTCGTCGTCGTGGATGTTGAACACCAGCTTGTGCGTCATCGCCGCCTGCAGCAGATAGCCGGCAGTCGTATGCACCACGCCCTTGGGTTTGCCGGTCGAGCCGGAAGTGTAAAGAATAAACAGCGGGTCTTCGGCGTTCATTTTTTCCGGCGGACAATCGGCGCTGACCTTGGCCATCTCATCATGATACCAAAAATCCCGTCCGGCCTGCATAGCGCACGGCTCATTGTTGACCTTGGTAACAATGACGGACTTGATGGTCGGACAGGCGACGGCCGCCTCATCCACAATGGCCTTGAGCGGGATATGTTTTCCCGCGCGCAGCGAGACGTTGGAGGTGATCAGCATCTTGCAGTCAGAGTCGTTGACGCGGCCTTTGATGGCGTCGGCGCTGAACCCGCCGAAGATGATCGAATGGATCGCCCCGATGCGCGTACAGGCCAGCATCACGACCGCCAGTTCGGGAACCATCGGCATATAGATCGCCACGCGGTCGCCTTTGACGATGCCTTTGGCCTTCATCACGTTGGCGAACTTGCAGACCTCGGCGTGCAATTGCTTGTAGGTGTATTTCTTGACGGCGTTGTCCTCTTCGCCCTGCCAGAGGATGGCAGTTTTGTTTTCAATCGGCGTACCCAAATGCCTGTCCAGACAGTTGACCGACACATTGAGCTGCCCGTCGGCAAACCAGGTGTGCTTGATGGTGCGGGCTTTGCTGTTCCAGTTGTATTCCAGCGCCTTGGTCGGAGCTTTGAACCAGCTTAGGGCTTTGGTCTGTTCCAGCCAAAACTTGTCGGGATTATTGATGGATTCATTCCACATCTTTTGGTATTCGTCCATCGATTTGATCCAGGCATTTTTCTGGATGTTGGCTGGAGGGGGAAATTTGCGCGTTTCGGACATTAAAGATTGCATACCTTTTGTTACTTCCGCCATAACCATACCCTTTCATAGTTATAAAAGTTCATGTATTTTGTTTCCGCCTTTGGTGAAAAGCTCGGCCGCAATTCTATAACTATCGTACAGCAGAAAGCACAGAATTTCAATATAAAAAGCATGTTATTGTGAAACAAGACACTTAAAATAAACACAAATATGCGCAAATCGAACACAATAAAAATAAAATGACACAAAAAAACCCGGCTCAACGGGTGTTGAGACGGGCTTTTGAAAAATCACAGTGCGAGTCGGGGACTATACAACGCCCTGGTCGATCATCGAATCGGCGACCTTGACAAAACCGGCGATGTTGGCGCCAGCGACATAGTTGCCCGGCATTCCATAGCGGTCGGCGGCTTCTTTGGCCTGTTTGTGGATCGATTCCATAATGTACTTCAGGCGGGCATCGACCTCTTCCCGTGACCAGTTGGTGTGCATGGCGTTCTGTGCCATTTCCAGGCCGGAGGTGGCCACGCCGCCGGCGTTGGCGGCCTTGCCGGGGCCGTACAGGATTTTGGCGTTCAGAAATACTTCCACGCCGGCCGCCTCGGTGGGCATATTGGCGCCTTCAGCCACCAGCTTGCAGCCGTTCTTGACCAGCGTCTTGGCGTCTTCTTCAGACACTTCGTTCTGCGTAGCCGACGGGAATGCACAATCGCACTTGACGCCCCACGGACGTTTGCCTTCGTAATACTCGGTTCCTTTGTACTTCTCGGTGTACTCTTTGATGCGGCCGCGTTTGACGTTCTTCAGTTCCATCACATAGGCCAGCTTTTCATCGTCGATGCCGGCCGGGTCATAGATCGTGCCGGTCGAATCCGACAGCGTTACGCACTTGCCGCCAAGCTGGTTGACTTTTTCGACGGTGTATTGCGCCACGTTGCCTGAACCGGATACAGTGCAAATCTTGCCCTTGATGCCGTCGCCCTTGACAGCCAGCATATTCTGTGCAAAGTACACGCAGCCGTAACCGGTCGCTTCGGGACGAATCAGCGAGCCGCCCCACTTGACGTTTTTGCCGGTCAGAACGCCGGTAAACTCGTTGCGCAACCGCTTGTATTGGCCGAACATATAGCCGATCTCACGGCCGCCCACGCCGATATCGCCGGCCGGCACGTCGGTGTGCGGGCCGATATGGCGAGCCAGCTCGGTCATAAACGACTGGCAGAAACGCATCACTTCGTTGTCCGACTTGCCCTTGGGGTCAAAGTCTGAGCCGCCCTTGCCGCCGCCCATCGGCAGCGTCGTCAGCGAGTTTTTAAAGACCTGCTCAAAGGCCAGGAACTTCAGGATGCTCAGGTTGACGCTGGGGTGGAACCGCAGGCCGCCCTTGTATGGGCCGATCGCGCTGTTCATCTCGATACGGAATCCGCGGTTGACCTGAATCTGTCCTTTGTCGTCGATCCAAGGCACACGGAACATCAGCACGCGCTCCGGCTCGGTGATCCGCTCCAAAACCTTATGCTCACGGTATCTGGGCGATTGCTCAAGAACCGGCATCAGCGATTCGAGGACCTCGGTAACCGCCTGCAGGAATTCGGGCTCGCCGGGATTTCGGCTTTTTACGATGTCCAGTATCGACTGAACGTAGCTTGTTGCGCTTGACATGGGTTGACCTCCAGATTTAAGTGTTTTTCATGCAATTACTTACAGTTATTACGGCGGCATACAAACCGCGTTAAACGAAAACCAAATTAAGATAGAGTATTTTTTTTATTTACAATAAAATTAACGTGGCTTATAATACATAGCATCTTTGACAATAACAAGCATTCTTTTTGAAATACTTATCATTAGAAATACTTATTATGAATTTAGAGATCGCAAAGCTGTTTTGTGATGTGGTGGAGTTAAAAAACTTCTCCCGCGCCGCCGACATTCACGGCATCAGCCAATCGGCCGTTTCACAGCAGATCGCTCAATTGGAGACCGAGTATAAGGTGCAGTTGGTCGATCGCAAAAAACGCCCCATCGAGCTGACGCCTGCCGGTGAGATATTCCTGCGTGCCTGTCAGGACATCATCGAACGCTGCCAGCGGCTCAACAGCGAGATTACCGAACTGAGCCAGCAAAGCTGCAAGATTCATCTGGCGGCCATCTTCAGCATCGGCATGCACACCCTCCAGCCGTATGTCAAAAAGTTTATGGGCATCTATCCCGATGTGAATCTGTCGGTCGAATACATCGACGCCAAGGACATCTATGAGCGGCTGCTGCGCGGCAGTATTGATATCGGCGTGGTTGCTATGCCCAAGCGGGACAAAAATCTAGAGGTCTATCCGTTTGAAAATGAAACACTGATGCTGGTCTGCTCGCCCGAACACCCCCTGGCCAAACAGAATGAACTTGATATCCACCTGCTCCAATCCGAAAAGTTCATCGGTTTTTCGCCGGAGGTTCCCACCCGTACGCAGATCGACGCAATGCTCAAAAAGTACAACGTTACAGTGCGAACGATCATGGAGTTTGACAATATCGAAACCATCAAGCGCGCCGTCGAGATCAACGCCGGTCTTTCCATTCTTCCCAAACCATGTCTGCGCACCGAACTGACCGCCGGGACGCTCAAGGCGCTGTCCTTTACCAACGAACATTTTTACCGCACCACGGGCATTTTGATCCGCAAGGATAAACACCTGACCAAAGCCGCCCGCTACCTGATCGAGCTGCTGCGAAAGGACTCTGAACCGGACTTGCTGTAAAACGGAGTTGATCGCAGACCAATGCCGGCGGGCTTTAATCCTGATTTTTGCGCGCATCGCGGCGGCGGTCGGATTCCTTGAGCTTGCGCTTGCGGATGCGGATCGACTGCGGGGTGATCTCAACCAGCTCGTCTTCCTGAATGTATTCCAGCGTCTGCTCCAAGCTCATCCGGCGCGGCGGCTTGATGCGGGCGGCGTCGTCCTTGCCGGCGGCACGGATATTGGTCTGATGCTTAGCACGGGTGGCGTTGACGGGGATGTCGTTGTCTTTGCAGTGTTCGCCGACGACCTGACCTTCATAGACCGGCTCGCCGGGCGCGACAAAAAAGATGCCGCGGTCAAACAGTGCGTCCATCGCATACGCGGTGGCATTGCCGCTTTCAGTGGCGATCATCACGCCGGCCTGCCGCTGGGGGATGCTGCCGCGCAGCGGCTCATAGCGTTCGAAGTTGTGATGCATGATCGCCCGTCCCTGCGTGGCGGTCATCACGCGGGCGTGCAGGCCGAACAGGCCGCGGGACGGGACCATAAACTCCATGTGGATATAGTCGTCGGCGCCGCTTTTGTTATCGACACACAGCAGTTCGCTGCGGCGGTCGCCCAATAAGCTCATCACGGCGCTTTGGCAATCGATGGGGCATTCGACGACCAGTCGTTCGATGGGTTCCTGCCGGTGGCCGTCCACGACGCGCAAAATCACGTTGGGCTTGCCCACGCACAGTTCGTAGCCCTCGCGGCGCATATTTTCCAGGAGAATCCCAAGGTGCATCAGCCCGCGGCCGGAGACTTTGAATTCCTCCGGCGTCTGGCCGGGTTCGACGCGCAGGGCGACGTTGGTTTGCAGCTCTTTTTCCAGGCGGTCTTTGATCTGGCGGCCTGTTACATACTTGCCTTCGCGCCCGGCCAGCGGGCCGTCATTGATGCGAAAGCTCATATTCATCGTCGGCTCATCAACAGCAATGACCGGCAAGGCGCTGGGGTTGTCGGCACAGGCGATGGTGTTGCCGATGTCCACCGGGTCTAGTCCCGCAATCGCGCAGATATCGCCGGCCTCGATAAAATCGACTGGCTTTTTGCCCAGCCCGTCGAAGGTGTAGAGCTGCACAACCTTCTGCTGGGTATGGTGTCCCTGGTTGTCGATGATGGTAACGCGCTGCGCCTGCTGCACGGAACCGGAAAATACACGGCCGATGGCGATCTTGCCCAGATACTCCGAACGATCCAGCGTCGTAACCAGCATCTGCAGGGGCTGATCGGGATCGTCCTTGGGCGCGGGAATATGGTTGATGATCGCGTCAAAGACGGGTTTGAGGTTTTCGCCGACCTGATGGGCGGTCATCGTTGCCCAGCCGAGATCGGAA
>JBFZBE010000050.1:0-5004 GCA_041308685.1 Phycisphaerae bacterium | reverse complement strand
CCCAGACGCTGATGCACAAACAGATGCAGCAGGGGTTTGAACAGTTCACTCAGCGGCGGGCGATGGTGCATTTCTGCGGTTCGTATGCAGGCGCCCAGCAGTTCGGCGCCAGCACGATGGGTGACAACGGCGGCGATACCAAAGCCCTGACCTGGATGCTGGGGCACGGGATGAATGGACATATCAACACATCCTGTGATATGTGGCCCGGCCATGCGGCGGGGATTCACTTTGGATTCCTGATGCCCTGGAGTCAGCATAACAATTGGGCGAGCTGCCAGCAGCCGTGGTTTCTGAGCAAGGAAGGACTGACGACCTATCAAAAGTATGCAAAGCTTCGCTATGCGCTGCTGCCTTACATTTATTCGGCTGCCCATACGGGCTGTCAAACAGGGATGCCGATTATGCGGGCGATGCCGCTTGTATATCCAAACGACGCTGTGTGTGAAAATCTGACTACACAGTACATGCTCGGCGATTTTCTGTTGACGGCGGTTTTTACGGACAACGTCTATTTGCCGGAGGGCAAGTGGATTGATTACTGGACCGGAAAATTTCATTACGGCCCTGCAAAAATCAAGACAGAATATCCGCAGGACTGCGGCGGGCCGCTGTTTGTCAAAGGCGGAGCGATTCTGCCGATGTGGCCGCCTGTCATTTCCATCGGCGAAGTACAGCCCCAGACGATTTTATTGGATATTTATCCGCACGGCGAGAGCCGATTTGTTCTCTATGAAGATGACGGCGTTACATTGGAGTATATGAAAAACCGGATTGCAGCCACAGAAATAATCTGCCGGGAAAATCAATCCGAGATTCGAGTTGAGATATATCCGCGTAAGGGAATCTATACCAATATGCCCAAGACACGCAGCTATGAACTGACACTGCATACGCCGAAACCAGCATCGATCTTTGTCAATCAGGTCGAACGGCCTATTGATTACGTTCAGGACAAAGAAACAATCCTTCTGTATGTTGACGAATCATCCACCGACAACCCGATAACCATTCTGGTGTCTAAACAGGAATGATATTATGGAATTTCCAGCCGCCGTTTCTTCACCGGATAAAACTGTCAAAAAAACCACTGCCTACGGGAAATACGATATGCGGGATTTCCTGTCACCGCGTCGGCTGACGCTGGCGATGTGGGATCAGGCGTATATCCTGCGGCATATCCCCGGCGGTTCGTATGCCGATTATGACCGTGTGCTGGATGAGACGATCGAACGCGGCTACAACACCGTAAGGATCGACCCGATGCCGCATTTGGTGGATTTATCACGTCCCGAAACGGTGCTGGTCTGGCCGGAAGCACATCTGACCTATATGCCCTGGTACACCGACAAAGGGATGCAGTGTCCGGCCGGGGCGTGGATGATCGAGTTTATGGAAAAACTCTTAACACGCAAACTGCATTACACGCTGAGCAGCTGGTGGTACTGCACGCCGGCCATGGGGCCGGTGCCGGCCAAAACACCCCGCACGCACATTGAAGCAGCACAGATGTATGCCCGGCAGTTGGAACAGTGGCAAAAACGGTTCGGCTTTGAGGGGCTGGTGTATGTCGATATCGCCAATGAAGTTCCCTATTTTCTGCCGGACTATCTCAAAACGCTCAAACAAAAGGTAGGGCTGGATTGGGGAATGGGACAGCCGTTTACGCCCGAACAGACGGCGTTTCTGCAATCCGACCTGAACGCCGGATTGGCCCTGCTGCGGGGTGCATTCCCTGAGCTGCGATTTACCTATTCGACGCACGCCGACACGCGATGGATGGATTTGGGGGTTGAGTTTGACTGCCTCGATGTGCATTTCTGGGCGGATGCCGACCCACGGTGGGTTCAGCGGACACGGCTCCACGATATGATCAAGCCGGACAGCTTTATCGATCAGTGGCCGATGTTTTGCGATGCGTCGGGATTTAAGAACTTCAGCGACCGCTGCCGGAAAACCGCCGAGGCGGTTCGGCCCATGCTCCGAGCCCGTCAGCGGCAGAAAATGGCGGTTTTTGCAGACTGGTCAAAACAGAAGGGGATGCCCCTGACCAGCAGCGAAAGCTGGGCAAGCTGGTTTTACTGTGACCATCCCGATTTGGACTGGGGGTGGCTGTTGAGCTGGGCGGAAGATTCGGTGGACGATGCAATTGCGTTTGATTTTTGGGGTTGGACGCCGCATAATTATGTCCAGCCGCATTTTAAGAATTGGCAGGATGTCAGATGGCATCAGACGTTGACACATAAATTTTTAGCGAGTTAAAATGACCCACATGAACACTTTTTTTAATGCCCACCACTCGCCGATGGGAGCATTTGCGAGCTTTACGCTGGGGTTTCCCGGCCGCAGCGGCGGTTTGGGGATGGAATTGGGCAAGCCCGCCGACCAGGACGTCTATATCGGCCTGGAGACCGCGCACGAAAATGTTTTCCATGCTTTGCCTTTTTTTGAGGGGTACAAAGACGCCAATCAGGATTTCGGACTGCTGGAGGCATCCAAGGCCCGCGCCAAAGTCGCTATTTTCCCCCAGACACAGATACAGCGGCGATTGAATCTGTCCAGCGATGTCTGGACGTGCGGCGATCTGACCTTTGCGGTGTACAGCCCGGTGCATGCGATTCCCGATCCCGAAAGCGGCAATTCGCAAGACCTTAAACACGCGCTGCTGCCGGCGGTGATCGCCGAAATGACGATCGACAACCGCTCGTCTGCGCGCAGCCGTAAGGCATTTTTCGGCTTTCGCGGAAATGACCCCTATTCGGGGATGCGGCGGCTGGACGATACCAATGACGGTAAATTGATTGGAATTGCCCAAGGTCGGCGGTATGCCATTGCCGCCGAAGGCAATGGACTGGTTTCCGGCATGGGATTTAGCCTGGAAGATATTCTGAATCCATCCAATCCGATGAATCTGGATTTCGGCGTCGGCGGCGTCGGCGCGATCGTGGCCGATGTGCCTGCCGGTCAGGTGCGCACTGTGCGGTTTGCGATCTGTTTCTTTAACGGCGATACCGCCACCGCCGGCTGGGACAGCCGCTATTATTATACACGGTTTTTCAAGCGCATTGAAGAGGTCGCGCAGTATGCACTGTCGCATTTTGATCTCTATCGGCGGTGGGCGCAGCAGTCCGATGAGCGTCTGGATAAGGCGGCTCTGTCGGACGACCAGAAGTTTATAATCGCCCACGCCGTGCACAGCTATTACGGCAGTACGCAGCTTCTGGAGGCCGACGGCAAGCCCGTCTGGGTCGTCAACGAAGGCGAATACCGGATGATGAACACGCTGGATTTGACGGCCGATCAGTTATTCTTCGAGATGACGATGAATCCCTGGACAGTGCGGAACGTGCTGGATACCTTTTATAGCCGCTACAGCTATCGTGATCAGGTGCGGTTTCCCAACAACAGCAAAGAATACCCCGGCGGCCTGAGTTTTACGCACGATATGGGCATCGCCAACGTGTTCTGGAAGCCCGGCTATTCGTGTTATGAGCAGTTTGGTCTGACGGGCTGTTTTTCGCACATGACCTGCGAGGAGCTGGTCAACTGGGTCTGCTGCGGCGCGGCCTATCTGCATCATACACAGGACAGTTCCTGGCTTGCCGATCGGCTGGCTGTTTTTGAGGACTGCCTGGACAGCTTGATGCGCCGCGACCACCCCGACCCGGCGCAGCGCAGCGGCGTAATGGGGCTGGACAGCAGCCGCTGCAAGGGCGGCAGCGAGATTACGACGTATGACAGCTTGGATGTGTCGCTGGGGCAGGCGCGAAACAATGTCTATCTGGCCGTCAAGACGATGGCCGCCTATCTGGGGCTGGCACGGCTGTTCGATCGCGCCGAGCGCGGCGAACTTGCCGCCGCGGCCCGCCGACAGGCCGATCGTTGTGCGGCGACGCTGATGCGGCATGTTTCGCCCGATGGGCTGTTGCCGGCGGTGATTGAAGAAAATGTACTTTCGCGGATCATCCCGGTTGTGGAAGGGTTGGCGTTTGCCTGGTTTGCCGGCTGCCGGGAAGAACTGAAAATGGAGGGCAAATATGGCGCATTCTTGCAGATGCTCAAAACACATCTGGAACAGGTGCTGAAAAAAGGCGTTTGTCTGTTTGACGACGGCGGATGGAAAATATCCTCCACCAGCGACAACTCCTGGCTAAGCAAGATTTATATCTGCCAGTTTGTCGCACGGCATATCTTGAAGATGAAATGGACAGATACACATCGTGCCGCCGACGCTGCGCATGTGCGATGGCTGACCGATGAAAAATTAGCGTATTGGTGCTGGAGCGATCAGATCATCGCCGGAAAGATCACCGCCAGCAAATACTACCCCCGCGGCGTCAGCAGCATCTTGTGGCTGTATGAATCAGAACAACAGAAAGGTTGAGTCCTAAATGATTACGGCAAATGAAACAGATCGGTTGAAAGAGTGGTTTGGGGCGGAAAACATACGCCGCCATCAGCAGCATGTTGCGGATTTTTGGAACGGCAAAGGGCGTTGCCTAGCGTCGATCACTTCTATGGAGAATATGTATCGGCAACTGGACGATTTGGATAAAATGGCGGCCTTGGCGGTCGAAAATCTCAAAGACCAGGCACGGCTGCCGGGCATCAATATCCCGACGCTGATTGCCGATTTTGGAACCGTTACGACCGCCAAGTACTGGGGCGGCCGGGCGTATCGCGATTCCACCGGTGAAAACATCAGCATCGAGCGTGCCGCCAAGACTGTCGATGAGGCGCTGGCCATCAAGCCCAAACGGGTTGACGACCCTGAAATGGATGCGGCCTTGAGCATTGAATTGTACCGCCGTGTCTGCCGCCGGCTGAATACCTCGCATCTGTGGCTGCGTGCCGGGGATTTACAGGGACCGCTCAATACAGCTTCTCTGGTGATGAGCGACGAGGAGTTTTTGATCGAACTCTACACCGACCCGGATAAGATTCATCAATTCCTGGATCGAGTTACCACCCTGTTGATCGAGTATGTTCAGTACACACAGAAAC
>JBFZBE010000049.1:0-2513 GCA_041308685.1 Phycisphaerae bacterium | reverse complement strand
CGCCGGCGTTGTCGGCACTGTGAAAACTGCATCCAGATTCATTTGCTTTACATCTCCATAAAAAGCACACCGATATTCCGCGATAACGAGTTGTTGAGCAAATTTTATGCCAGCATTTCTCCTGAATACTCTGTCAGTCTTTATGTTGTTTATTTAATGAGAGTTATAGTATATATCACCAATTTTTCCCTTGCATTTGGCGCAGCAAAAACTCACAAGAGTGGAAAAACTATCCGCATTGCGGCAGGTTTCTGAAAAACACGGGGCGATGTCTTCACACGCCCCGAAAGGTTCTTGCTATCCATAACAAATCCGATATACTTATCCGGTCATTTAGAGGTTAATATTCGTGTTCATTCGTGAAATAAAATGTCTCATGGAGTACTGAAAATAGCAAGCTGTCAGTTCGGCGTGTCGGGCGATATTGACGCCAACGCGCAGCATTGCTGCGCCCTGATGCGGCAGGCGGCCGAGCAGGGGGCGGACCTCGTGCATTTTTCCGAGTGCGCCCTGAGCGGCTATGCGGGCGTGGATTTTGAGGGCTTTGCCGATTACAACTGGGACAAGCTCAAGGTGCGCACGCGGGAGATTATGGCCTTGGCTGGCGAGTTGAAGCTGTGGGTGGCGCTGGGCAGTTCGCATCGGCTTACGCCCCCGCACAAGCCGCACAATGTGCTGTATCTGATTTCACCGCAGGGACAGATTGCGGACCGTTATGACAAGCGGTTCGGCACGGAGATGGATTTGCTGCACTATACGCCGGGCGACCATTTTGTTGTGTTTGAGATCAACAGTGTGCGGTGTGCGCTGCTGATTTGCTTTGACCTGCGGTTTCCCGAATTGTATCGGCAGTTGTACAAGCAGGGCGTGCGGGTTGTCTTGCAGTCGTTTTACAACGCCCGTCAGCAGGGGCCAAGCGTCCATACCGAGATCATGCGGCAGACGATGCAGGCCAACGCCGCCAACAACGGCATGTGGGCGAGTATGACCAACTCCTGCGGATGGTACTGCCCGTATCCGTCCTGCTTTATCCAGCCGGACGGGCGGATCGTCAGGCAGCTCGACGACCACAAAGAAGGCCTGATGCTCAATAAAGTTGATCTGTCGGAAAAGTTCTACGACCCCTCTGCCCCCTTCCGCAAACTGGCGGCGGAAGGCCGACTGACCAATGGCGCCGGGGCGGTTGACGATGTGCGTTCAAAAAATGTAACGGAGCTGTGATCACGAACGAGAGGGACGCACGTTATGGAATATTATTTATATTTGGATGAGACCGGAGATCACGGCCTAAGTTACATTGACCAAAACTTTCCTATTTTTTTGCTATGCGGCTGTGTTGTTTCTCTGGAACATCTTCCATTGCTTGAAAAACAAGTGAATGAATTTAAGCAAATGTATTTTCATACAACCGATGTGATCCTTCACTCCAGAGATGTCCGCAAGTGTGAAGGACCATTTCAAATCCTTTTTGATTTGGACATTAAAAAGAAATTCTATGGCGACTTAAATAAAATACTGACAGAATCAAACTACTCATTAATCGGCTCTGCAGTTCACAAGGAACGGCATATTAAACGGTATGGAAAATGGGCAAGCAACCTTATACCTTGTCGCTTTCCTTTATCCTTGAGAGGATTATCTTTTTGCTGGATTCTGCGGGCACAGCAAATGTTGTTAACATCCTTGCGGAAAAACGGGGTCAAAAGGAAGACTTGCACCTTTTATCCCACTTTAATTCAGTACTTGACTCGGGTACCTATTATGTATCCTCTGCACGTCTCAAAAAAAGCATTAAGTCTTTTCGGTTTTATCATAAACGGGATAATATTGCAGGGTTGCAAATTGCGGATTTGTGTGCCTACCCTCTGGCAAGGCATATATTAACCCCCAAAGAACCTTATATGCCTTTCGTAATGATCGAAAATAAAATATATGCAGATTCAAAGACAGGACAAAAAACAGGATGGGGACTGAAAATATTTCCATAAAAAAAGCAGAAAGTCCGAAGACCCTCTGCCGACCGGGGACACCCCGATCCATATAGGAATAATAACATGTAATTTAATTTAATGCAACAATTTTTTTGAATATTTTTAACAATACAAGGTATTGAAGGGATAATAAATGAAGAATAAGACGATTACCTCTCCCAAAGGATTTTTGGCGGCGGGGCTGTATTGCGGAGTGAAGAAATCGGGCAATCCGGACCTGGCCCTGCTGGTCTGTCCAACGGGGGCCAAGGCGGCGGCGATGTTTACGACCAACGCGATTCAATCGGCGGCGGTGGTCGTCTGCAAACAGCATATCACGACCCCGACGATCTTTGCGGCGGTGGTCAACAGCGGCAACGCCAATACCTGCACCGGCACCAAAGGGCTGGCCGCGGCCAAGGTGATGTGTGCTAAGGTCGCCCAAGAACTGAATATCCCTGCCGACAGCGTGCTGCTGGCCTCGACGGGCATCATCGGCCATCCGCTGCCGATTGACAAAGTCAGCAGCGGCATCGAAAAAGC
>JBFZBE010000048.1:0-3353 GCA_041308685.1 Phycisphaerae bacterium | reverse complement strand
CGACCAGATAAAAACTGCCCGTGATGCAAATCAAATCCTCGCGTGTAACGGCGCTTTTGGCGATGCGCACCGCCTCGCGCAGCGACAGCGCCGTCTGGCACATTTTGCCGCAGATGTCGGTGTACATCTCGGCCAAATCCATCGGCAGCACCGCTTTGGGCGAGTTGCTGCGGGTAAAGATCACCTTGTCGGCGCCGTATTGCAGTTCGGTCAGCATCCCGCGCACATCCTTGTCGGAATTGCAGCCGAAAATAAAGATCAGCGAATCATAGGGAACATGCTGGCCAATGGCCGCGATCAGCGCCCGAATGCTGGCGGCGTTGTGTGCCGCATCGACCAGAATCCGCGGATCATTGAAAACCATTTCCATCCGTCCCGGCATCGAAACGGTGTGCAGACCGGTGACGGCCTTCTGGTCGTCGATCGTATAGCCCTGGCTTTTGAGCCGATCCAGCATCGCCAGCGCCAGCCCGCAGTTGATGGCCTGATGCTCGCCCGGAAGCGGCACACGCAAATGCTCAAAGCGGCTGCTTGGCGTGGTCAGGCAGATGCGGGTGTGCGGGCCGTGTTCACGCGACGATTCAAAGCGGTACGAAAAATCCACGTCTTTGCCCGTTACGATAAACGGGGCTTTGACATTTGTGGCGTGCTTTTTGAGCACTTTCATCGCCGCCGGGTCCTGCGGAACGGTTACGACCGGAATCCCTTTTTTGATGATGCCGGCCTTTTCTTTGGCGATACTGTCCAGCGAATTGCCCAGCAGGTTCATGTGGTCCATACTGATGCTGGTAATGCCGACCACCTCCGGTGTTACCACGTTGGTGCTGTCCAGCCGTCCGCCCAGGCCGGTTTCGATGACCGCCAAATCAACCTTGTTGTCGGTGAAATACAAAAAGGCGATCGCGGTAAAAATCTCAAAAAATGTCGGCTCGACGCCGTCTTTGCGGAGTTTTTCCGTAACCGGCTGGATGCGGTTGACCAGGTCATGCAGTTCCTTGCGCGCGATCATCGTCGAGTTGATGACGATGCGTTCGTGCAGGGTGGTTACATGGGGCGAGGTATAAAGCCCGACCTTGTAGCCATTGGCTTCCATCATTTTAGCCAGCATCGTAGCCGTGGAACCCTTGCCTTTCGTCCCCGCGATGTGGACGCATTTTAACTTTTTATGGGGATCGCCCAGCCCCTTGAGCAGGGCGTGCATCCGGTCGAGGTCAAAGGTCGATACGTTATAGCGCAGCCGCTGCTGTTTTTCATAGTCCGTCGTGGTGAACAGATATTGCAGGGCTTGTTCGTAGGTGCGGAACGGCTTGGCCGTGCGTTTCACACTGGCCGCAGTCGCAGATACTGTCTTTTTCGGGACAGTGGTCGTTTTTTTCTTGTCAATCTTTTTCGTTGCATTCATGATAAGACCCATCGTAGCATAAACCATTCTTCAAGTCAATGAAAAGCGTACACGGCAGGGGTCTTTCACGAAATACGGCTGTCTGAATATGTTTGTAAAATACTTATAAATAATGACTTAAAATTATTTCACAAGCCGTGCGAAAAATCTGCCAAACGCCACACATGATAAGTTATTTTAATATATAAATAAGAAAAACAGAAAGAAAGGGCGATATTACCACACTTTCTCCGATTTTTAACCCTTCTACGCGGCACAACTCTGTACGGTTCTGTTTGTTTTTGTCCGATTGAGATAAAAATGCGCCAAATGACTTGCAACAAGAGGGTGCGTGCGTTACCATATCCCCGCTTTTGGCAAAAAAACGCAAAATCAGTACACAAAACAGTAGAAATGCAAAAGGACTAATAATGGATTCAGTATTGAAAAAAACCGGATTATCGGCGTTGGATGAGCAGTGCGTGCAAACGATACGATTTTTGGCCATGGATGGGGTTCAGGCCGCCAAGTCCGGCCATCCGGGGATGCCGATGGGCATGGCCGCGGCGGCGTATGCCCTCTGGACACGGCATCTGAAGCACAACCCGACCGACCCGAACTGGATCAATCGTGACCGGTTTGTCCTGTCGGCCGGCCACGGCAGTATGCTGATCTATTCGATGCTGCACCTGTGCGGCTACGACCTGCCGCTGGAAGAGCTCAAGCGTTTTCGCCAACTGGACAGCAAGACCCCCGGCCACCCCGAATACGGCCACACCATCGGCGTCGAAGTTACCACCGGCCCGCTGGGACAGGGCATCTCCAACGCTGTCGGCATGGCGATAGCCGAAAAGTATCTTGCGGCACGCTATAACAAGGACGATGCGGCGATCTTTAACTATACGATCTACACCATCTGCGGCGACGGCTGCCTGGAAGAAGGCATCAGCGGCGAGGCCAGCAGCTTGGCCGGCCATCTGGGGCTGGACAACCTGGTGGTGATTTACGACGACAACCACATCACCATCGACGGCGAAACCGACCTGTCATTCAGCGAAGATGTGGCCGCCCGCTATCGCGCGTACGGCTGGAACGTCATCGAGATCGGCGGCAACGGCCACGATATCGACGCACTGGACAAGGCGTTGGATTACGCCAAGGCCCAGACCGCACGCCCGACGCTGATCAAGTTCCGCTCGCACATCGGTTTCGGCAGCCCGAACTTTCAGGATACGCACACCGCGCACGGCGCGCCCCTGGGCGACGATGAGATCAAGCTCATCAAGAAGAACGCCGGCTGGGACCCGGATAAATCGTTTGTCGTGCCTGCGGACGTGGCCGCCCAGATGGGCAAGTGCAAAGACAACGGAAAAAAGATGCAGGCCGACTGGCAGAAGACCTTCGATATGTGGGCTAAGGCCAATCCCGACGCGGCCAAAGAATTGAAAGACGCCCTGACCGGCAAGGTCTCGATCGCCATGGATAAGCTGCCGACGTTTGACCCGGCCAAACCGGTCGCGACCCGCTCGGCTTCGGGCAACACACTGGAAAAACTGATGCCGGTAATGCCGCTGGTGGTTGGCGGCTCGGCGGACTTGACGCCGTCCAACAACACCTGGTTCAAAGGCGCCGAAAACTTCTCCAAATCCAACCGCAGCGGCCGCTACATCCGCTACGGCGTGCGCGAACACGCGATGGGCGCGATTATGAACGGCATCGCCGTCAGCAAGATCGTCCGTCCCTACGGCGGCACATTCCTGGTCTTTGCCGACTATGTGCGTCCGGCGATCCGCGTGGCGGCCTTGAGCGGTTATCCGACGATCTTTGTCTTTACGCACGACAGCATCGGCGTCGGCGAGGACGGCCCGACGCATCAGCCCGTCGAAACCATCGCCTCGCTGCGGGCAATCCCCAAACTCAAGACCTTCCGCCCGGCCGACGCCAACGAGACGACGCGGATGTGGAAATATAT
>JBFZBE010000047.1:0-4398 GCA_041308685.1 Phycisphaerae bacterium | reverse complement strand
AATAGGAAATTGGAAATAGGAAATCAAAGATGATGCTTGCGTCTGTTGTGGAATTGATTCAGAACTCCTGGCCGGCGGCGGCGCTGGCGCTGGGGTTGGCGACATTGTTTGCGGTGATTTTGCTGATTGCCAGCATCAAGCTGCGCGTCGTGGTCGATCCGAAGGTTGAGGCGGTTTATGAGGTTCTGCCGCATATCGATTGCGGGGCGTGCGGCTTTGCCGGATGCGCGTCGTATGCCAAGGCCGTGGCCGCCAACCCCGAACTGATCGGCAAATGTTCGCCCGGCGGGGCCGACACCAACGCCGCCATCGGGCGCGTGCTGAACCTGCAAATCTCCGCCGGCGGCGCACCGAGCCGTCCGATCGTGCATTGCCGCGCCCGCAAAGAAGACAAGCTCTTTTATGCCTCTTACAGCGGCATCGAAAGCTGCACCAGCGCCAACGCCCAGCCGGATGTACAGGCCTGCCATTTCGGCTGTCTGGGGTATGGCGATTGCACACGGGCATGCAAGTTCGACGCCCTGTATGTTGTCGAGGGGCTTTCGACGGTCGATTACGGCAAATGCACCGGCTGCGGGGCGTGCGCCAAGGCCTGCCCGCGCAATCTGATCGAAATGGTTCCTTTTACGCAAACCCAGATGCTGACCGTTGCGTGCAGCAGCCGCGAAACCGGCAAAATGACCCGCACCTTCTGCAAGGTCGGCTGCATCGGCTGCGGCATCTGTGCCAAACAGTCCGATCTGTTCAAGGTATCGGACAATCTGGCGCGAATCAGCTACGCCCAATACGCCCCGTCCGAGGCAACCGGTACGGCGATGGACAAATGTCCCACCGGCGTGATCGTCTTTCGCGGCAAGGACGCCCCCGCCCCGCGCCGGCCGGGCGAAAAAACACAAGCTTAAGATTCTATTTGACAGCAACTTTTGAATACGGATAATAAACCGGATACCGTTTATGGTAAATCACAGGAAAATTCAATGGAGTGACATTATGATGCGTAAAGGTTTAGTGTTGAGCGTGCTGGCCGGCCTTTTGGTGATGACCGGCTGTAAAACCGCCCCCGTTGTGGAAAAAGACTACTATCGCCAGCTTCCTCCCGGCGAGTATGCCCTTCGTAAAATCACCGATCCGGCGATGATCCCCGATTTTACGTTTGCCTGCTACAATACGCTGGACCTCAAACGCGGCATCGAAAACAGTCTCAATTACCTGTCCAAGCCATCCAGCCAGCAGTTTTTCCCCAGCAACGGCATTACCCATCAGCAGGCCGTCGATAGTCTCAAGGCGATGCTGGTCATGCTGGAACAGGGCATGACCGGGCGTGAGCTGGAGGGGGCTATCCGGTCGCGGTTCGACTTTTATATGTCCGTTGGCTGTGATGACCAGGGGACAGTCCTCTATACCGGCTATTACACCCCCATTTTCGACGGTTCTTTGCAGCCCAGTGAAAAGTTCCGCTATCCCCTGTACGGCCAGCCGCAAGACCTGATGAAAGGCCCGACCGGCGAGATTTTGGGGCAGAAAATGCCTGACGGCAGCGTGCGTCCTTATCCTGCCCGCCGTGAAATCGAGCAGTCAGGGATGCTCAAAGGGCAGGAGGTTGCCTGGATGGCCGACCCGTTCGAGGTCTATATCGCCCATGTGCAGGGCTCGGCCAAACTCCGCCAGCCCGACGGCAGCTTGGTAACGATGGGCTATGCCGCCAATAACGGCCATGAGTACCAGAGCGTCGGCCAGCAGATGATTCGCGACGGCATCGTTACCGAATCGGGACTGAGCTTAAAGGCGATGATCGATTACTTCAAGGCCAACCCGCAGCAGATCGAACAATACACCAGTATGAATCCGCGGTTTGTCTTTTTTCGTGTCGATTCGGGCGATCCGCGCGGCAGCTTGAATGAACCGGTGATCGCCAATCGCACGATCGCAACTGACAAATCGATCTATCCGCGCGGCAGTATGACGATCATCAAGACCAAGCTGCCGCGTCCGGCGGGCGGCGCTGTCAGCAAGGCGCCCTATGTCGGCTTTGCTTTGGATCAGGACACCGGCGGGGCGATCCGCGCACCGGGACGCTGCGATGTTTATATGGGCATCGGCGATGAAGCCGGCCAGATGGCCGGACAGGTCTATGAGGAAGGTACGCTCTATTATCTGTTCCTGAAAAACTGATTGATGGTCGATTTGCTGCGGAGTGTTGATGGATATCCGATTGCGGTTTTTGGGTGCGGCGGAAAATGTTACCGGTTCGCGTCATCTGCTGGAGTTTAATCATTCCAAGGTAATGATTGACTGCGGGCTGTATCAGGAACGCGACCTGCAAAACCGCAACTGGGAAGACTTTGGCGTCGAGCCGGACAAAGTGGATGCGATCCTGCTGACGCACGCCCACTTGGATCATTGCGGCCTGATTCCCAAACTGGTCAAGGAGGGCTTTGCCGGCCGCATTTACGCCACCGAAGCCACCGTTGAGATCGCCAAAATAGTGCTTCTGGACGCCGGCAAGCTGCAGGAAGAAGACGCCGAGTTCAAGAAGAAACGGCATAAAAAAGAAGGCCGCCAAAGCCCGCGCCCGATCGAGCCGCTTTATACGATGGAAGAAGCCCAGGCGTGCTTTGACCGATTTGTGCCGGTCAAATTCGGCAAAACGCTGCCGATCGGGGATGGGATTACGGCCAGTTTTCATACCGCCGGCCATATCCTCGGCGCAGCGGTCATCAAAGTGGATGTCTGTCTGGGCAGTGAATGCCGCACGATATTGTTTACCGGCGACTTTGGCCGCAACGACAAGCCCATCCTGCGCGACCCGGCGACGTTTACACAGGCCGACTATCTGCTGCTGGAATCCACCTACGGCGATCGCGTCCACTCCACGGTCGAGGACACCAAGGAGCAGCTCTGCAAAGCCGTCAACGACGCCTATGCCGCCGGCGGCAACATCGTCATACCGAGTTTTTCCGTCGGCCGCAGTCAGGAAGTGCTGTACTATCTGAACGAGCTGCTGCTTGAAGACCGCATTCCGCACGTAATGACTTTTGTGGACAGCCCGATGGCCGTCAAAGTAACCGAGGTCTTCCGCAATCATCCCGAGCTGTACGATGAGAAAATGAAACGGCTGATTACGCAGAACGAATCGCCGTTCAGCTTCAAAGGGCTTAAGCTGGTTCAGTCCACGCAGGAATCCAAAGCGATCAACCACATTCGCGGTACGATTATGATCATCGCCGGTTCCGGGATGTGCACCGGAGGCCGTATCAAACATCATCTTGTCAACAATATCACACGCCCCGAAAGCACCATTCTGTTTGTCGGCTATCAGGCCAACGGCACACTGGGGCGTTCGATCCTCAACGGCGATGCCGAAGTGCGCATCCTGGGGCAGATGCTGCCGGTCAAGGCCCGCATCGTACAGGTGCATGGTTTCAGCGCACACGCCGACCGCGAGGAGATTTTAAGCTGGCTGCGGCATATCACCACCCCGCCGCGCAAGGTCTTCCTGGTGCATGGCGAAAAAGAGGCCGCCCAGAGTTTCCGCGCCTTTCTGACCGAGCGCACCGGCTGGACGGTGGTCGTGCCGCGATATCAGGATGTCGTGGACATCAACTGATGCCGTTTCCAGTCAAGAAGAACTCAGAACCCAGAATACAGATTCTCTCAAAAAATGGCAATAGAGAGAAAATTTTTTTGTCAAATCACATCGGTAACTTATAATGGCGCGGATTAAATCTTAAAAACTCCGAACTAAAAATCAAGAGCTAAGATCGATATGTCCCAGCCCGCTCCCAAAGGAATGCGTTTGCATATCGGCCTGTTTGGCCGCCGCAATGTCGGCAAGAGCAGCTTGCTCAACGCTGTCGTGCGTCAGCAGGTCTCTATCGTCTCCGACATTGCCGGCACGACCACCGATCCGGTCGAAAAGCCGATGGAGCTTTTGCCCATCGGGCCGGTGCTGTTTATCGACACCGCCGGTATCGACGACGAAGGCGCCTTGGGGCAGTTGCGTATTGAAAAGACCCGCAAGGCCATCGACCGCACCGACATCGGTGTCGTCGTCAGCGATGGGCAATGGGGGGCGTTTGAGGACAAACTGCTGGCCGCGTTTGCCGAGCGCGGCGTTCCGGCGATTGCCGTGATGAACAAGGCCGATATCGCCGCTCCCTCTGCTGCGCTGCTGGATCGGCTGGCCGCACAAAAATTCCCGACTGTCGTTGCCGCCGCCGCGACCGGGCAGGGGCTGGAGGAATTGCGTCATGCCCTGCTGGCGGCCGCTCCGGCGGAGTTTATCGACAGCCCCGCGATTGCCGGCGACCTGGTCGGGCCGGGGCAGACGGCGGTGCTGGTCGTGCCGATCGACAAGGAAGCCCCCAAAGGCCGGCTGATTTTGCCGCAGGTGCAGAC
>JBFZBE010000046.1:0-2909 GCA_041308685.1 Phycisphaerae bacterium | reverse complement strand
CAATCCCCCGATTCCGCGCCATCGCCGCCGCCCACGCCTTCGATGGATCGCGCAGCACCTCAGCGATATTGCCGCCCATCCCGACAACAATATAGCCGGACGCCTTGCCCTTAACGACTGGGATTTGCTGGGCCGACACGACATTGTGTTTCTCGGCGCCTTCATTGCCCTCTATCCACTGCACAGTCCGAACAAATTCACCCGGCGTTGTCGCAAAAGCCTTTGGCTCGCCAAAACCGGAGTTGGATTTTGTATTCCACCCGCTGCCGGCACAAATCACCGCTTTCCAACCCGGCAGCAATTTCGCCGCCGCCTGCAGCCAATCTGTCGAGGTCGTCATATACGTATCCGACCCATCAAATTCACGGTGCAGCGTCAGCGCCCCATCCTTCCACACCATCAAATCTTTAACACAGTCCCCCGGTGAAAATTCCCACTCGCGGGGAGCAGTGTTTCCCCCCGCAGCCGCGGACGGCCCGACGGCATCCGAAAAACGCCCGATATCCTTCGGCGTAAAAAACGCCGATGCCCCGCCGTACCCCCAAACCACCGAGGCCCCCTTCAATTTCGTCTGGACCGAAACATCCAAAATCACCCCCACCGACTCGGCCAGCGCCGCCGCCCCCAGCGACACCGTCGTACCCGGAAAATCCCCATCCCGCAAAACATACTCCACCCGGCCATCGACATAACGCATATCAATCTCCGACCATTGGTGGAACCACTTGCTTTTGCCGCCTTCGACCATCAAGCCGACATAGATGTGTCCCAGTACCCCCCCTGCCGAATGATATTCCAGCACAAATCGCGGCCTGCCGTACGCCAGCACAAACGGACGAAACGTACACAACTCCAGCTTCTCCAACTCCTCAGCCGACCAGATCAGCGACCGATCCGCCGGCGGATACAACAGCCGCCGCGTCTCCAATGCCGTTTCCTGACTCCGCGGCCGCGTCACCCCAATCGCCGACCCGTACTGGGGCCGCGATATCGCAGGATCACTGCTAAACCGTATCTGCCATCCCCCCTCAACCGGCACAAAACGATCCACATCGCCGATTGATAATTGTGAACAAACCAAAAACGCCCCCGCCGTAACAGTGAAAATCAATGCCGATGTGAAAGAATGTCTCATTGTTTCTCCGATTTCTCAAGATTTCCAAAATTGATACCCGGCCATGCCCCCTACTTATAACACACCCTAACCGGTTTGAAAATGACGTTACCCGAATAAAATTTGACGTTACGCGACACCCGCTCCCACAAAAGCGCGGCGTAAGGGGCGGGATTTTTTTGTTTTATGCACCCACAAGCCAAAGGCTTGAAGGCCACCCATCAGGATTGTGTATTATGTGAGACTTTAGAAGTTAGAAGAAACGCAGCTTGACCCTGCGAGGTTTTCCCTGTAATATTGTCGATGCTTCAAGGGGTTAATTCTGCTTTTAAATCAATAATGAGAACTGTATGTACTGGAGTATCATCAATGAAAAACTCGATCATCAATGTAGTGTTGCTTTTAGCGGTCCTCTCGGCGGTTTGTCCCGCGGTACCAACCTATCCGGCGGAAACAGTTTTTACGTTTGGCTTCTGGGCCGGCGAGCCGAGGGAATTCAGCTTGGGGTATGAAAGTCTGGCCGAGGATATGTCCAGGCTCAATATGAACTGCATTGTGGCCGGGCCGCCGCTGGGAGTTCATTGGCAGAGCGGTAAATCCAAAGACATCGAGGTGTTTGCCAAAGAAATTGCGATATGCGAAAAATACGGTATCTACACGATGCCGTTTGCCCGTGAATTGCCGGAGGAGGTACTGAAGCCTTATCTGGACCGATTTAAGGACAGCAAGATGATTCTTGGCTGGTATATCAAGGATGAACCCGATCCCGATTTTCTGCCGACATTCCAGAGCTATAAGAAGCTGATCGAGGCCATCGCGCCCAATCAGCCGGCCGTCTGTCTTTTTTACCGGCCGGATTCGACGGTGGATTTTATCCCTTATCAGCCGCTGGTGCTGACGGATTGCTATCCGACGGCATGGGCACATAACGGCACTTCTGTCGGCCCGCATTTTATGCACAAAGAGGGCGGGTTGTCGCTGGGGTATCAGATGAGCCGGATGAATATGTACGGCAGCGCCGGCGTCCTGGAGTGGATGGATTTGATTGCCAATTACACCGAAAAGCCGCATTGGGTAACGCTTCAGGGCTTTGGTTCGGATGAAGGCCGATATGTCCGCTGGCGAGAACCGACCGCCGAAGAAATACGGCTGCATACCTATCTGGCCATTGCAGGCGGCGCAAAGGGAATCAACTATTTTCGCTATCAATGCACTTCGGATGCGTATGGCAACTACACCGCGGGGGTGGATGGGCAGGGCCAACCCATGCTTGAGATGCTGGCAAAAGTTGGGTTTGAGGTTCTCTCTGTGGGGGATCTGCTGATTGATGCAGAAGTTTCCGAGCCGATTACAAATTTGACGACGCTTCGTCCAACCGAAGATCCGGTGATGGGCCTGCAAATGCGGCGATTGTCCTCAAAGACTCAAGATATCGAGTATCTGGTGGTCTTTAATAATGATGTCTTGATTATGAAGACGGCACAGTTCAATCTCAGCAAAAAATTTGTCAATGGACGCAAGCTCTACGACCTCAAATCAATGAGCGAGATCAAACTGACTGCCGAACCGGTTAGAGTTGTGTTTAATCTCGAACTGGAGCCGGGCGAAGGCAGAATCCTGGCCCTGATCAAGGAAAGCCAGTACCCTGAGATCGAAAACGGCATCTATGCAAAACGGTGTCAGCTCCTGGAAAGGTCTTTTAAGGTTGATTATGAGCTTGTCCGCCTCAGCGGTGTTTCGACAAAGCTGGCGGACGCGGCCTATGACGCTTACAAGTCCGCTCAAAAATTAAATA
>JBFZBE010000045.1:0-2578 GCA_041308685.1 Phycisphaerae bacterium | reverse complement strand
GCGATAGCAGGCAATATCTTTAAGCCGCGTGATGTTCTGCGACACACGGCGGCGTAACTGACCTTCGACCTCGTAATCGCGGTCGATAATCTGACTGATGCGGCTGACCTCGTCTTCATTCATCTTGCCGGCGCGCAGATTAAAATCAATCTGTGCTTCAGTCAGGATCTTCTTGGCCACGAAACGGCCGATCCCGTGAATATAGGTCAACGCAACCCATGCGGGTTTGTCATTCGGTACATCAATACCAACAATACGCGGCATAATAACTCCTGTGTTCTGTGAACTTTAATAATCGCTTAGCCCTGACGCTGCTTATGACGGGGATTGGCTGAGCAAATCACCCGCAGGACACCCTTGCGTCGAATGACTTTGCAATTTTCACAAATTCGTTTTACGGAACTACGCACTTTCATGATTTCACCACTTTCTTAAATACGCTACAGCATTTATTTAACTTCGCAGCACGATGCGCCCGCGGGTCAGATCATACGGACTCATCTCGACCGTAACCGCGTCGCCCGGCAGGATGCGGATAAAATGCATACGCATCTTTCCGGACACATGCGCCAGTATCTGATGTCCGTTTTCCAGTTGAACCCGGAACATCGCATTGGGCAGCGCTTCAACCACTTTCGCTTCAAGTCTGATCGCGTCTTGTTTTGCCATATCGTCTATCTTAATCAGCCGTCTTTACGGCCGCCGTTCTTACGCCGTCAGCACATCGCACCCGCCGCCAACAACCGCGATGGTGTGCTCGCAATGCGCCGAACATTTATGATCCCGCGTTACCACCGTCCATCCGTCGGACAGCGTAACTACTTGGCTTTTGCCCATATTGACCATCGGCTCGACAGCCAGCACCATGCCCTCTTTGAGCAAAATATCGTTGGCCAGCAGCTCGCAGCTGACAAAGTTCGGCACTTTCGGGTCTTCGTGCATCTCGGTTCCGATGCCGTGGCCGACATAATCCCGCACCACCGAAAATCCGGCCTGCTTGCAGCATTGTTCCATTCGAGCGGCGACCTGACTCCACTTGACGCCCGGAGCCATCAGTTCGATGGCAATCGCAAGCATTCGCCCGGTAACATCCAGCAGCATCTGCCGATCCGGACTGATGCGTCCGATGCCGACGGTAAACGCCGCATCGCCGCAATACCCGTCCAGTTTGACGCCGAAATCCACACTCAGAATATCGCCCTCTTTGAGAACGACCTTTTCCGAGGGGATCCCATGCACCAACTGTTCGTTGACCGACGCACAGATCACGCCGGGAAACGGCTTATGCCGCGTCGGACACGGCACACCCTTGAACAGCGGAATCGCCCCGGCCTGCTGCGTCATCGCGGCGGCCAGCTCATTCAACTGTCCGGTGCTGACACCCGGTCTTGCCTGTTCTTTAAGTTTTGAAAGAACGTCCGCAACGACCTTTCCGGCCTTGCGAATTTTTTCTATTTCACGGCTGCTTCTAAGCGTTATCGCCATCGACGGCCGCACCTATCGAGCCAGCTTGGCCAGCCCTTCAAACACATCGGTCGTAACTTTATCAATGTCCTGATCGGCATTGATCGCCAGGATCGGAAACTTGGTCTTGTAATAGCCGACCACCGCCGCCGTCTGGGCGTGATAGGTCTTGAGCCGATTATCGACCACATCCGGCGTATCGTCCTTGCGCTGCACCAACGCGCCGCAACCCTTGTCGCACTGGCCGTCTTTTTTCGGCTTCAGATTGACCACATGGTACACCTGTCCGCAAACCGGACAACTGCGACGGCCGGTCATCCGCGACAGAATCGCAGAATCCGGCACTTGAAGCTCGACAATGGCATCAATCTTTTCACCGGCAGCCGTCAGCGCCTTATCCAGTCCTTCGGCCTGCACCACGGTTCGCGGAAAGCCATCCAGCACATACCCGGCCTTGGGGGCTTTCTTGATGGCCGCGATCATCATATCGATAATCAGCCCATCGGGAACCAGAGCGCCGCTGTCCATAAACCCTTGCGCCTTTTTGCCCAACTCCGAACCGGCGGCACGTTCCGCCCGCAGGATATCCCCACTGGACAGATGCGCCAGATTGTACTTGTCAATGATCCGTTTGCACTGCGTGCCTTTACCGGCGCCGGGAGGGCCTAACAAAATCAATTTCATCGGAACGCCCCTTTGATCCGGCCGGATTCACTGAACCCTTCATAGTTACGCATAATCAGGTTCGCCTCAATGCGCTGCACCAGGTCCAGCGACACGCTGACCACGATCAGCAGGCCCGTACCGCCCAGAAACGACGCAACCATATAATTGACGCCGACCAACTGGGTGATCAAGCTGGGCACGACCGCAATCATCGACAGGAACGCAGCGCCGAAGAATGTGATGCGAATCATCACTGTTTCCAGATATTCCGCCGTCCGGTGGCCGGGACGCAGACCGGGGATAAAGCTGCCGCGATCACGCAGGTTTTTGGCCATATCCTTGGGCTGGAACTGCACCGTCGTCCAGAAATAGGCGAACAGGAAAATCATCACAATATACACCACATTATAAGTAAAGGCCATCGGCCCGAACGCCTCAATAATCTGCT
>JBFZBE010000044.1:0-3349 GCA_041308685.1 Phycisphaerae bacterium | reverse complement strand
AAAAAGATGAAAAAATTATTTTTTCGGCGATTTTTTTGTTGCTCGATATGCGGCGGCCATTTCTTTGGCCTCTTGGCGGACAGCCCGCACAGCGGGCGGGATAAAAGCCAGCATTTCATTGTAGGGGCGAACCTGTGTGTTCGCCCTCTTATTTTTCCTGCGGCCTGTCGGCCTGATCCATTGCAATTGACTATTGATTATCGACGATTGACGATTTTATCGAATTTCTGCTTTACCACCCACAAGCTGCGCTTGAAGGTGCCATCCCTCAGAAGCTCTCTTCTGTTTTCGGAATCATTTGCTATCTTGCAGAGCCCACCCGTCCGACGTATGCCTGCGGCGAGCAAAGCTCACAGACGGATATAAATTCGCGATGTTTCTCGTCGAGTTCACCAAGCTCGTCTTCCAGCATTGGAAAGAGCCACGCCTGGATGCTGTTCCATAAACTGCCAAGATTTGCCATTGCTGTCATACCATTTGTCTCCTGAATAGAGGTAACTTCATATTATTGGCATGGCACCACATTAAAAGAATATAAAAACATATAAATAAATAGTTTATGGTTTTTCAAAAAACAAAAAAATGAGTTCCAGGGTTGACAATCGACGGGTTTTTCGCTATCATAAATGTGAATTATGAAACTTTCTGAAAGATCAGCGACAGGGCTGTCCTGTTGCATTTCAGAGGGTTTTGCAAGTGGCTCTTTAAAGAACAGACAGATTACGCTTGTTTAAGGATCAGGATTATTGCGAGGAACAGGTCACACATGGGAACAAAAAAAGGCTTCACCCTGATAGAGCTGTTGGTGGTGATTTCAATCATCGCGCTATTGTTGTCTGTAATGATGCCTGCTCTGGGGCGTGCCCGGCGTATGGCCCAGCAAACGGTCTGCAAGACCAGTCTTAAACAGCAGGGCATAGCGTTTTTGGGTTATGCACAAGACAACAAGGACAGCTTTAATGAGGGTAAAGACGGGTGGAGCAAAGCAAGACCGCCGAGCCATGGATCGGGATTCGGCTACTGGTGGGCGGATCTGATGCCTTATCGCGGCACAGATATTAAGACGCTGGTGTGTGCGGCGGTACCAAAACCAAACCCCAATTATACTGGGTACTCCTTTACGTTGTATACAATGGCCGGATGGAAAAATCATTCGGCAGTATGGCCGTATGCCATGCCCGGACTGCCCAGCAAGGGCGGACTTCTTTTGGAGCCTATCCCTGTTAGTTATACGCAGAGTGTCTGGGCGACCAATCCAGCCGACGACTCGGACATTAGCGATGGCTCAGTCTGGGGGGGATGGATGAAAACCCCGCCAGAAAACTTTTGGCGAAAGATCAGCAGCGTCTCGATGCCGGATAAAGTTCCGATATTTGGCGACGGGAGGTGGCTGGAAGCATATCCGAACTCGTCGCCCGTCTCGGCACTGACCGCACCTAAGTTGGAAATATCTGCCGAAAGGGGAGGACAGAGCGCTGTTTATGACTGGGGGATAGGGCAGTTTTGTGTGCCGCGTCATCCGTCCGGAACCGATCTCTTATTTGCCGATTACAGCGTTCGCAACGTCAATTTGCCGGAGTTATGGACACTAAGATGGCATCGTCAATTTGACACGAATAACAAATATGCCACGGACCCCTCGCGGTGGTTGCCTGCGTGGGTGCGAAAATAGGGACACTCACAATCCTTGCGACGGGTGGCCTCTGCAAGATTGCGTAAGCCGACGAAAGCAGAAATGAGCTTCTGAGGGGTGGCACTTTCAAGCCGCTGTTTGGCTTGTGGGTGCTGGGGCACCCTGTGATGCTCATCGTTCACTGCCCAACAAAAGCCGAGCCGCGCGAGCGGCCGGATTGCGTGTCCCACAGGGTTACGCTTTATCGGGCAGCTTGCGCTGCCGCGCTTTTGTTTCACACGATAAATCGTGTACTCCAAACCTATCGCTATTCAATTGTCTTTGGGCGAACAGAGTTCGCCCCTACGGCATTCACGGGCAGGATGTCCGTGATACGATTCCTCTACGGGTTACGCGCGTTCTTTTTTGGCCTTGCGATCGGCTTCAAACAGGTCGGCTTTGCCCTCGACCACGGCGTCGGTGACCCGATAACTGCCCGGCTTGGGTTCTTCCGGCAGCCGATACATCAGATCGACCATCAGTTCTTCCATCACCGCCCGCAGCGCACGGGCGCCGGTGTCGCGCTTCATGGCCTTCTGAGCGATCATCTTGAGCGCCTCATCGGTAAACTTCAGCTCGGCCTCTTCCATCTCAAAGAGCCGCTGATACTGCCGCACCAGGGCGTTTTTCGGCTCGGTCAGAATCTGGATCAGCGCCGCCTCGTCCAGCGATGACAGCGTGGTGATGATCGGCAGGCGCCCGACCAGTTCCGGGATCATCCCGAATTCAATGACATCCTCCGGCGTAACCTGCTTGATCACATTGCTGTAGTCTTGTTTTTTCTGTGTGCGGCCGGCGTGTTCACTGCCGAAACCGATCATCTGCTTGCCCAGCCGTTTGCGGACGATATTCTCCAGCCCCACAAACGTACCGCCGCAGATGAACATGATCTGCGTGGTATCGATCTGGATGTACTGCTGTTCGGGGTGCTTGCGGCCGCCCTGCGGGGGGATGTTGGAGGTTGTGCCTTCCAGCATCTTGAGCAGCGCCTGCTGGACGCCCTCGCCCGACACGTCGCGTGTGATCGAGACGTTCTGATTGGTCTTGCCGACTTTGTCGATCTCGTCAATATAGACGATGCCGCGCTGGGCGGCCTCAATGTCGTAATCGGCGTTCTGCAGAAGCCGCAGCAAGAAGTTCTCCACGTCCTCGCCGACATAGCCGGCCTCGGTGACGGTCGTCGCGTCGCAAATGGCAAACGGCACATGGAGCATCCGCGCCAGCGTCCGCGCCAAGAGCGTCTTGCCCGAACCGGTCGGCCCGATCAGCAGAATGTTGGATTTTTCGATCTCGACGTCCTGATCGTCGGTTTCGGTATGCATCAGCCGCTTGTAGTGGTTATGCACCGCCACGGATAAGCTGCGTTTGGCGCTGTCCTGGCCGATGACATACTGATCGAGGAACTCTTTGATTTCGCGGGGCTTAGGGATGTTGGCAAACAGCGACTTGCCGCCGCCCAGCCGCCGGCGTTCCTGCCGGACGATATTGTAGCACAGCTCGACGCATTCCGGGCAGATATACACCCCCGCCGGACCTTCGACAAACGCATCGACCTGCTTTTTCGCACGGCCGCAGAAACTGCACGATTCACGTCTATAATTAGAGGACTTGGCCATCTGACATCTCCAGATTTAATTCAATAATACCCAAATCCTAACATAAACACCCCGTCGATGC
>JBFZBE010000043.1:0-5709 GCA_041308685.1 Phycisphaerae bacterium | reverse complement strand
CGGCCATGATCGGCGCATCGAACCATTTTGAAGTGGCGATCGCCACCGCGACGATGCTGTTTGGGTTGTCCTCCGGCGCGGCGCTGGCGACGGTTGTCGGCGTTCTGATCGAGGTTCCCGTGATGCTGATGCTGGTCAAGGTGTGTCTATGCAGCAGCGGCTGGTTTGGCAGCGCCCAAAAGAATCGCGCATAATCGTATTTTCGGCCCGGTATGGCCGTTCTTTTCAGTAAAGCAATATCTATAAATTAGCCGAAATAATAGATATTGTAAGCCGCCTGTTTTTTGTTAAACTAATCCTTTTGCCTTTTCGTAGCAAAGGCGGCGTTGTTGAAAAAGAACTGTTGTCATAGGAGTATTGTATGAAAGCCGGGCGTTTGATTGTTTGTGGACTTTTGATTGCTGTTTTAACGATTGCCGTCGGATGCAATCCATCACGTTCCTCCGCAATAAAAACCGAACCGCACGAGGCGTCGATAGAGCCGGGGGCTGCGGCTGTTGCGGCGGCGCCCAATGCGGCGACACAACCGGCTGCTGAGGCGGCTGTCACGGCGGCAGCGCCTGCGGGGGAGGCACCTGTGTTGACGTTTGAAGAGCCGATTTGTGATTTTGGATCTGTCGGTCCCAGTTCGGTCAATTCCCACGAATTCAAGTTTTCCAATACTGGTAATGCGGTTTTGAAGATCGACCGCTTTCATGCGCCGTGCGGCTGCACCGTGCCGCAGTTGGATAAAAAAGAATATCAGCCCGGCGAATCGGGTGTGATCTCTGTCCGTTATACAGCGCCGGCGACATCGGTTACGGATAAAAAGCCGATTTATGTGTTTTCCAATGACCCCAAAACACCGCAGTATGAGCTGACGGTCAAGGCGGCCGTGCAGCTTAAAGTGGCGGTTTCGCCGCAGGACGTTTCGCTGCTGCTGGATCAGCCCAACGCCGGAATGCCGACTATAAAAGTCGAAAGCTTGGACGGCCAGCCGTTTGGCATTACGAGCATCACCTCCTCAAATGAGACATTCGGTATCCCGTTTGATACAGAAAGTAAGCAAAAAGAACACATTTTGACACCGACGGCAAATCTGGACCGTCTTAACAATAACCCGACAGGCGTAATCCAGATCAAGACGGATCACCCCCAGTCCGGGTTGCTGATGGTGCGTTACACGGCCAAGCCGCAGTTTGAGGTGTCGCGTCCCCGGATTATTCTGCAAAATATCGCCCCCGGCGAGGAAAGTGTCCACGAAATTTGGCTCCGCAGCAATTATGATACAAAAGTAGAAATTGAATCTTTTACATCTACAAGTGGATATATGAGCATCCAATCGCAAGAGCAGGACGGCAACCATCTAAAAATATCGGTAAAAATCACACCGCCTACGCAAGAAGCCGCCTCCAGTCGCCGATATATCACGGACGAATTGAAGATTACCCTTAAAAGCGGACAAGTTTTGTCGGTTCGTTGCAGCGGATGGTTTAAGCTGAATTAGTATTTTTGGCTCTAATTTGCCTGAAAATTGGCCGCACGCGGAACAAAGCGACAGTTTGTTTGTCTAAAGGAGTAGTGTAAGGCCTCGGCGTAGAGGTCTTAATGGCGGAAACGCCGGATGGATCGGAGTTTTGATGCTCAAGACACTGCGGATTACAAGTTTTGTACTGGCCGGGGCGGCGGCGCTGGGGGTGCTGGTGCTTGCCGTTTTTGGCTTGCGGGGCAGTGCAGAGATCAAGGCATTCCTTAACGAACCGGGCGTAGTCAGCCGTCTGAAAGGACAGGCGCAGACGGCGGTCCAATCAGACGACCAAACATCCCCGCTTGTTACACAGGCCAAGGCGTTTGCGCTGCGGATCGATCCTCCGCCTCCTCCGCCACCCCCGCCGGGAACGGAAGAACCCCAACCTGCACAACCCCAGATTCCGCGGCCAGTCCCCGTTACCACCTCAGTGCGGTTTGAGCTGCTGGCTACGGCGGTCTATGCCGATGCGCCCGAGCAGTCGCTTGCGCTGCTCAAGCCGGCGACGGGGTTGACCAAGTGGTATCGGCAAGGGGATACGGTCGGCCATTTCGAGATCGGCGACATCCGTCAGGGCAGCATTACCCTGCTCAAAGACGGCGCGGTCAGCACGGAATTATCGACGCCGAGCCGACAACTGCCTTTTAAGCCGCTGCTCAAAAGCGATGCGGCCGGATGGGAAGCGGCTTCGGCAAGCTCGTTTTCTGCCTCCGTTGCTTCTTACACGCCGCCCGCTGCGTCGTCGCCTATGCCGTCCGGCCCGACGGAGGTTGCGCCGCCCAGCGACCCATCGGCGATGCCGGCCGGGGTAACACGCTCGATTCGCGCACGTCAATCCGCGGTACGCACTGCGCCGCAGGCGACGCCTTTGCCGCAGCCGGAGACGCGCGAGCCAACACCGGAAGAATCCAAGCAGCAGCTTGATGAAACGATCACCAGCATTAAATCCATTATGAATGAGACGCGCCAAGACGCGACAGAGGAAGAACGCAAGCAGGAAATGGAATCCTGGACGCAGCTTTTGCAGGTGCTTGAACAGGAAAAGACGTCGCTGCAAGAGGGCAAACCAAACAATGAAAAATAATCCGTGCAGAACTATGGAGACGATTATGCGGTCAACAACACCGTCGGGGCGATTGGCCGGACGGACGATGCTTGGGACATTGTGGATCGGGCTTGCGGCGGCGGCGCTGTGCGGGCTTTGGGCGTACTCGGATACGACCAAAAACGTGCTGCGCAGCCGTGTGTATAAACTGCGGCACGCCGACAGTCAGACCATCAAGAATCTGCTGACGCGGCTTAAGATCGGCTCGGATTACAACGCGCTGTCTTCGGATGTGCTGCTGGTTACCAGTGACCGCGCGATCGACCTGGTCAAGGCGACAGCGGTTGCAACAGTGGCCGACAGTGCCGTGCCGGTAGAGCTGCGCATTATGTATGTGCCGACCGAGGAACTGGCTGCGCCCAAGCCGGAGGAGATCGCGGTGCGCGCCAAGACGGTTACGCTGGGTTCGCTGCTGGACGCGCCGCCGGTCGGTTCGACCAATCCGGCGATTGTGGATATTGTGGATGGATCGGTTATCGCCATTGCTGTGCCGGAAACGCTGGCACAGATCGAGGCGGCGCTGGAACAGTGGAAACAGGACAAACAGCCCGCGCCTCAGCCATCGGCGCCGCAAGCCGCGGCTCAAACGCCCGAAGCAGTGGCGGATAAACCAGTCGATGCGGAAACACCGGCCAGCGCGGCGCCGACGCAGGATGCCGCGGCGGCTCTGGAACAGACGGCACAGCCGAGCGACATACCCACTGAAACGCCGGTCGAGACGCCGGTTGAAGCGCCGGCGACTGCTGTTGCTGCCCCGGTCGCCAAAGAACAGCTTGCCACGGATGAATTTTTGGCGCAGGAACTGATCGACACGCTCAACGCCGAGGCGCAGAAGACCGAACAAAAGGCAGACGCTGCGTCCGCAGCGATAGCCGATACGCCTGCGGCACAAGCACCGGTATCAGAGTCGCAGACGTCCGAACCGGCAGCGGCTGTGGAGCCGCGACCCGCCGCGGCGGCAGATGAACCGGCCGCATCGGCTGAATCGACAGAGACGCCGGCGGCCGAGCCGACACCGGAACCGGCGGCTGCCGCAGAGCAGCCGTCCCAAGAGCCGGCGGCGGAAGACGATGCGCTGCGTGCGGCGCTGGCCGAGATGCTTAAGGCCGCTCAAGAGCAGCAGCCCGCTGTCGAAACCGAAACCCCGGCCACCGAAGCGGCCGCCGTCGAACCAGCGGACGCAGCAGCCGTTACCGAGCCGACTTTGCCGACAGACAAGGCCGACGAGGAACTGGAGGTTACGATCACACTGCCCGAAGAGGTTGAGTTGGAATCGCTTGTGGAATTGGTCGGCAAGCAGCTCAAGTTGAATTATATGTACGATCCTGTGATGATTCGCGGGCAGCGCATTACATTGATGGTGCATGACGGCAAGATCAAGGTGCGCGATACCTACGCACTGCTGGAATCGGCGCTGCGGTTTCGCGGGTTTGTGATGACGCGGCGTGACAACCTGGTAACGATCGCCAAGCGGGAAGAAACCGGGATTGTCGATCCGGTGATCCGTATGCCGGATGAGCCGATCCTGCCGGGCGATGTGGTGGTCAGCAGCGTGTTTCGGCTCAAGCATATCACGCCCGGAGCGGCGCAGAATATGCTGATCCAGATGAAACTGGGCAGCGAGTTTTCGTCCGTGCCGGAAACCGGTACGCTGATCGTTACCGATTACGCCTTTCGTATGGAGCGCATCCGCAATGTGATCACGATGATCGATGTGTCCGGCACGCTCAAGGCGTTCCAGTATCGCCAGCTTCGGTATATGCAGGCGTCGGAGCTTGCGCCCAAGGTGCAGGCGCTGGCCCAGCAGCTTCAGAATGTAACCGTAACCGTCGCCGGCACGACGGCGGGCGGCCCGATGCGTACGCAGATCGACCCGCAGACGCGCCGTCCGGTGCAGGTTCCGGCCCAGCCGGGACAGCCGGGTCAGCCGGGCCAGCCGCCGATGCCGATGCCTTCGCCGGTCAGCGCCGATGGGATGCGCGAAGGCGTGTATCTGGAAGCCGACGAGCGCACCAACCGCGTGCTGATGATCGGCCAGCAGACCCAATTGGACAAGGTCAATGAGCTGATCGACACGCTGGATGTGGCCGGATACAACCTGCGGTTTGTGCGGGAGTATGTGATTCAGTATGTCGAGGCGTCCGAGATCATTGCGGTATTGGGGCAGTTGGGCGTGGCCAACGTCGGCACGTCCGGCGGGTATGATGCGATGTACGGGATGGGGACAAGCCGTTCGGGGTATTCGCGCACGCAGCGGCAGCTTCCGCAGCAGCCGGTTCAGCCGGGCCAGCCCCAACAGCCCGTCCAGCCGGGGATGATGATGGATTACCAGACGACTGCCGCCAGCGCATCCGATCCGTATATCGCGCTGCGTGCGGCGACCAACTCGCTGCTGGTCAACGCCACCGAAGAACAGCATAAAGCCATCGAGATGGTCATTACGCACGTCGATGTCAAACAGAAAGACCAGCGGACGATCAAGGAATATGAGATTCAGTATGTCGATACGCAGAGCGTTCTGGATACGCTGACGGCGTTGGGGATCATTTCGGAAAAGAAGACCGAAAAAGACGGCTACAATCAGATGGGGATGTACGGCCAGTCCGGCCGGGCGATGACCCCGCAGCAGCAGATGCAGATGCAGCAGCAGATGATGATGAACCAGCAGATGCAGGCCGAGAGCGGGATGGCGCTGGCCTTGCCGTCGGCCGAGGGCACAGAGCGCGAGATTTCCGCCGCCGAGCCGCAGATCGCGGTCTTGCCGACGACCAACTCGCTGCTGGTACACGCTACGCCCCGCCAGCATCAGGCGATTGCGCTGGTCATCGCCCATGCCGACCGGCAGTTGGATCAGATCGCTACGCCGTATATGGTCTATGCATTGGAAAACCAGGACCCGGAAGAACTGGCCGATGTGCTTAACCAACTGATCAAAGAGACCGTGGAAGAAAAGACCGGCGCGACGCAGGCCTCCGAGCCGGATGCCAAGGTGCAGACCAAAGCGACGACCGGTATCGTTACCCTGCCCGGCGGCGAGGAACAGCGGATTCGCATTATCCCGGATGCCAAGACCTATTCACTGGTGGTCTATGCCAAC
>JBFZBE010000042.1:0-6026 GCA_041308685.1 Phycisphaerae bacterium | reverse complement strand
AATACAACGGCATCCCATCGGTGGCGGTAGGCATCTATCCGACGCCGGAGGCCAATGCCCTCAGCGTCGTCAAGGGCGTCAAGGAAATGCTGACCGATCTGTCCCGATCGTTCCCCGAAGGACTGGAATACCAGGTTCCTTACAATCCGACGCGGTTTGTCGAAGAGGCCATCAGCGAAGTGGCCTGGACGCTGCTGTCGGTCGCGGGGCTGGTGATCCTGGTGGTGTTTGTCTTTTTGGGCGACTGGCGGGCGACGCTGATTCCGGCGGTTACGATCCCGGTCTCGCTGATCGGCACGTTTGCGGCGATGCTGGCGATGGATATGTCCATCAATACGCTGACGCTGTTCGGGCTGGTGCTGGCCATCGGCATTGTCGTCGATGACGCGATTGTTGTGGTGGAAAACTCCGCGCGTCTGATGACCGATGAGAAGCTCTCGGCCAAGGCCGCCGCGACCAAGGCGATGATGCAGGTTACCGGCCCGATCATTGCGACCACGCTGGTGCTGCTGTCGGTGTTTGTACCGACAACGATGTCCGGCGGCATCACCGGACGGCTGTATCAGCAATTTGCGTTCACCATCTCGATCGCCGTGTGCTTTTCGACGCTGAACGCATTGACGCTCAGCCCGGCGCTGTGCGGGCTTCTGCTGCGCGGCGAACAAAGCAGCCCGGGGCTGTTTTTCCGCATCTTTGACCGCTCCATCAAGGCCGCCACTTCGGCCTATACCGTCGCGGTACGGGCGGTGCTGGGCAAGGCCGCCGCTGCGATGCTGGCCTTTGCGGCGATGACCGTCGTCGCGGTGGTCGGCTTTGGGAGACTGCCGACGGGGTTTTTGCCCGATGAGGACGAAGGGACGATCTTTGTGGCTGTCAAACTGCCGGACGGAGCCACCCTGCCGCGCACCGAGCAGGTGCTCGATCGGATCGACGCCATTCTGAAAGAGACGCCCGGTGTGCAGGAATTCGTTACTGTCGGCGGATTTTCGCTGCTGGACGGGGCAATCATGCCCAACGGCGGCATCTGCTTTGTCAACCTCAAGCCGTGGTCGGAACGCAAAAGCCGTGATCTGCACGTTCAGGCGATTGCCGGACGCTTGCAGGGGCAGCTGTTTGCGATCCCCGACGCATTCATTCTGGCGCTGCAGCCGCCGGCCATCATGGGGCTTGGCATGACCGGGGGCTTTGACGTCAAGATTCAGGACCGCGGCGGCGCCGGGCTGGAGGCCTTGGCGCAGGTCGGCAGCGATCTGGCCTTTCGCACGCTTGACGATCCGGTCGTAACGCGGGTCAACAGCACCTTCAGCGTTACCGTGCCGCAGTTGTACGTCGATATCGACCGCGTCAAGGCCCAGACGCTCGATGTGCCGCTGGAATCGGTGTTCAACACCTTGCAGACCTATCTGGGCAGCAGCTACATCAACGACTTCAACCTGTTTGGCCGAACATTCAAGGTCATCGCGCAGGCCGAACCGCAGTTTCGCGCCAGTGCCGAACACATCGGCCAACTGGAAGTGCGCAACCGCAGCGGACAGATGCTGCCGCTGGCAACACTGGCGGCCGTGCGCGACATCGCCGGCCCGCAGGCCGTTACGCACTACAATCTGTACCCGTCCACCAGCATCAGCGGCGTTGCCCAGCCGGGCTACAGTTCCGGACAGGCCATCGCCCATATCCAGCAGATATTGGATGAATCGCTGCCGCCGACAATGGGCTATGAATGGTCCGGCCTGAGCCGTCAGGAAATTGAGTCCGGCGGAAAAACGCTGTCGATCTTTCTTCTGGCGGCGGTGTTTGCGTATCTGTTTTTGGCCGCTCAGTACGAAAGCTGGACGATCCCCATCGCGATCATTCTGGCGGTGCCGCTGGGACTGCTCGGCTCGGCGGGGCTGACCTGGCTGCTGATGAAAGACAACAACATCTATACACAGATGGGCATCGTGCTGCTGATCGGGACGGTCTGCAAGACCTCGATCCTGCTGGTGGAGTTTGCCAAACAGCTTCACGAGGAGGGGTATTCAATCATGGATGCGGCGATGGAAGCGGCACGGCTGCGGTTTCGTCCGATCCTGATGACGGCGCTGACGACCGCACTGGGGACGCTGCCGCTGGTGGTGGCCACCGGCGCCGGGGCCGCCGCACGGCAGGCGCTGGGCGCAAGCGTTTTCGGCGGGATGATCCTGGCGACGATCCTGGGGGTGTTTATGATCCCGGTCTTCTACGTCGTCGTACAGCGCACCAAAGAAAAGGCCGTCGCAATCGAACACAAAATCGAAGATGCCGTTATCGGCCATGATAAAAAATGAAGAATTTAGAATGAAGAAAGGGGCGAAGCTCCTGATTTCTTCATTCTTCATTCTTAATTCTAAACTTTCCGATCCAATCTCCGGTAGCTGACGGCCTCGGCGATGTGGGCCGGCTGCACATTGGCCGATTCTTCCATGTCGGCGATGGTGCGGGCGACCTTGCAGATTTTGTCGTGGGCGCGGGCGCTGAGGGCGAACTCGGCCATCGCCTGTTTGAGCATCTGCTCGCCAACCTCATCGAGTCTGCAATGCGCCTCGACCTCTTTATGCGTCATCGTGGCGTTGGTCATCAGGCGGCCGTCGCCGAAGCGCTGTGCCTGCCGCCGCCGCGCCGCCTGTACGCTGTCGCGCAGTGTGCGGGAATCCTGGCCGCTGTGCTTGCCGCGCAGCTGGCGAAATGCCACCGGCGGGACCTCGACGTGGATATCGATGCGGTCCAGCAGTGGGCCGGACACCTTGCCCATATACCGCTCGATCTGGCCGGGGTTGCACTTGCACTGGCGCACATGTGTGCCGTAATAGCCGCACGGACAGGGGTTCATCGCCGCGATCATAATGAATTGCGCCGGGAAACGCAGCGTGCCTTTGGCGCGCGAGATCGTGACGGCGCCTTCTTCCAGCGGCTGACGGATCATTTCGAGGATGTTCCGCTGAAACTCGGCGAACTCGTCGAGGAACAAAATGCCGTGATGCGCCAAGCTCAGCTCGCCGGGACGCGGGTGTGTGCCGCCGCCGACCAGGGCGGGGCCGGAGGCGGTATGGTGCGGCGCGCGGACGGGGCGCGTGGCAATGAGCGCCTGTCCTTTGCCGAGCATCCCGACGGACGAATACACGCGCGTGGTCTCCAGCGATTCGGGCAGCGTCATCGCCGGCAGGATCGTCGCCATCCGCTGGGCGAGCATCGTCTTGCCGGTGCCGGGCGGGCCGATCATCATCACGTTGTGTCCGCCGGCGGCCGCGATGGTCAGGGCGCGTTTGACACTTTCCTGTCCTTTGACATCCGAAAAATCCACGCCGTAGGTTGCGGCCTGCTCAAACAAGGCGTCGATATCCAGCGCCGTCGGTTCGATCTCGACCGCGTCGGTCAAAAAGCCCGCCGCCTGCGCCAGCGACCCGACGGCAATGACCTCAACGCCCGCCACGACCGCCGCCTCGGCCGCGTTGTCCAGCGGGACGATAATGCCCTTAAAGCCCGCAGCCGACGCGGCCATCGCCATACTCAGCACGCCGTTGACCGGCCGGACGCGCCCGTCCAGAGCCAGCTCGCCAACGATGATATAATGTTTCATCTTCTCGCTGACGATGCCGCCGGCACAGCCCATGATCCCCAGCGCAATCGGCAGATCGAACGCCGGGCCGGCCTTCTTGACGTCGGCGGGAGCCAAATTGATCAGCGGCTGGACATTGGGGAAATTGTAGCCGGAGTTGACCACCGCGCTGCGGACGCGCTCGATGCTTTCTTTGACCGCCGCATCGGGCAGACCGACGATGACCGGCTTTTCAAACCCGCCGCGCGACACATCGACCTCCACCTCGCAGACAATCCCGTCAATCCCTTCCAATGTTACCGAATACAACCGCGCCAGCATCTTGATGTCTCCCGAATTGTGCTCGTTTCTATTGTTGCCCTACAACGCTATGGCCATTTTATCGCCCGCATGGGGCGTTTTTTATCTTTTTCCTGTACTTTTCCCTTTTGCCCTTTGCCTTTTGCCTTTTTTTATGAACGCATCACTGGCCATGCTCAAGCACGCGATGGCGGTACAGGCGGGTTTCGAGCGATTTTTGGTAGCTGGTCCAGTTGGGTTCGGCGGCGTCGCTTTCGATCAGTGCGGCCGTCTGGTTCATCTTGGCGTCGAGGTTATCGATATAGCTGACCATAAACGCCTCGGGCGTAGCCGGCAGTTTGGGCGAACCGAACTCGTACTGGCCGTGATGACTGACGACGATGTGCATCACATTATCCAGAATCGCCCGATCCACCGGCGTACCGTCGGCGGCCAGGTCATCGGCCTTCTGGGCGATCATCTGCGTACCCTGAATAATATGGCCGAGCAGTTGGCCGGTGTCGGTGTAGCTGAAACCGATGCGGTATGACAGCTCCTGCGTCTTGGCCATATCGTGCAGAAAGATCGCCGCCAGCACGATATCCTTTTGGATTTTTGGATACAGCGGAAAGACCGCCTGCGCGACGTTGAGCATATTGAGCGTATGTTCCAGCAGGCCGCCAATGTAGGCGTGGTGCATCGACATCGCCGCCGGCGCAGCGCAAAACTGCTTGATCAATTCGTGGTCGGCCATAAACGCGCCCGTCAGCCGCTTGAGGTCGGGGTTTTGGATCGTCGCCAAAATGTCCTTGACCTGCTGGTACATCTGGGGGATGTTTTTTTCCGTGCGGGGCATAAAGTCGGACAGATTGACGGTATCCGCCGCGACCACGACCACATCGTTGATGACGATCTGCATCGCGCCCTGATACAGCTCGCTTTTGCCGCGGATGCGGACAAAGCCCTCGCTGGGGATGGATTTATACAACTCCTCGGTGGCCTGCCAGATGCGGCTGTTGGCCTTGCCGGTTTTGTCCGAAAGGTACATCGCAATATACAAATCCCCCCGCGAGGTGTGCCGCAGCACGGGCTGGGACACCATATACGTTTCGGTCAGCGTCTGGCCGGGTTGGATATCCTTGATGAACAAATGCGCCATAAAATCTCCGGTTTAAGGTTCTTTATCCGGCTTTATACCACATAATCTACGCGGCGGCAATGGATTTATTGTTCAGATACAAGACGGAAAATAACTTCTGTTGAACTGGCCGGTGTTAACGCGCTATTTAGGTCAAAGACCAGGGACGCTGCAGGGCATCGGTGATATGCCGCAGGAATTGGGCAGCGTAAAACGCATCGACAATGCACTGGTCAAACGCCAGCGACACATACATCATCTTTTGCGTCACAAACCCGCCTTCGGTCGGGACAATCACATCCTCGATATTGCCGATGGATACAATCCCTAATGCCGACAGCGGGCTGATGGCGTAAAAGGATTCGACGCCGTACATCCCCAGTCCGGTCAAAACGATGTTGGCGCCGTCAAAATCATCTGGGGCAAGCTTGTTGGAACGGGCTTTTTTGAGCAGATTTTCGCTGTCCTCGGCCAGTTGGGGCAGCGTCTTATGCCCGACATCCTGCACGACCGGCACGACCAGCCCTTGCGGTGCGGCCACGGCAAAGCCGACGCCGATCTTTTCGCTCAGGTGCAGGCATTGGCCGTCTTTGCTGAAGGCCGCCGCCATCAGCGGAAACGCCGCGATCGCCCGCGCAATGGCGGCGATGAAAAAATCATTGGTCGTCGCCCGTACATTGACCTGCTTGCAGTAAAGCTTGCGCATCCCGGTCAACTCGGTCAGATCGGCGCGTACCGTCAGGTAGCCATTGGCCTTGGTCCGCTTGGACTGGAGCATATAGCCGCCGATAAGCCGCTGAATCCGCGTCAGCGGCAGACGATCCGGTGTTTGCGCATTTGACAAAATTGACCCTTATTGACAGCGCCAGACCTGCGGCCGGGCGGAAAATAAACCGCTATTGTAGCCCGTAAAGGCACAGATTCAAGAATAAAACCCTTGTTTTGGCCTCCGAGAAGCGGTAAAATCGGCGGTACAACCTTAATTTATGGAAAAAATGATGCGCTATGTGCTGACCATCAAATCCAAATAACTTT
>JBFZBE010000041.1:0-4479 GCA_041308685.1 Phycisphaerae bacterium | reverse complement strand
CTGACGCCGCTGCTGTTTTTTGACGGTGTCGGATTGCGGGCGGCGGTGTTTGGCTCTGTTCTATTGGCGCTGTCGCCGGCGTTTGTGTTTTACAGCCGTTATTATATCCACGAAATGCTGCTGGTCTGTTTTGTCGCCGGTGTACTGGGCGGATTGTGGCGGTATCTGCGGACAGGACGGCGGCGCTGGATGGCGCTGGCCGGATTGTGTCTGGGGCTGGCGGCGGCGACCAAAGAAACTTTTGTATTGTCGCTTGCGGCGGTGTTCATCGCGGCGGCGCTGATGCTGATCCTTGCCGGCCGGCCGACGCCGATCCATATTTTCAATCGGGACGGCCTGTTGGGGTTGGCGATTGCGGCGCTGGTCTGGACGCTGCTGTTTTCCTCGTTTTGCCAAAATCCCAAAGGGATTGCCGATGCGGTGTTGACCTATAAGCACTGGATCGATCGGGCGGGGATGCAGAGCGTTCACGCGCATCCCTGGTATTGGTATCTTGATTTGCTGACGTGGAATGAGCTGACTGAACGCATCACCTGGAATGAGGATGTTCTTGTGGCGGGGGCGGCGGTCGGTTTTTTTCTGGCGTTCACAAGGCCGCAGGGGTTGTCGCATCGGCGGCCGTTTTGTGTATTTTGGGCGTTGTTTACACTGATCCTGACGGCCATCTATGCGGCGATCCCCTATAAAACGCCGTGGTGTGTGTTGAACTTTTTGTACGGGATGGCGCTGCTGGCCGGGTTTGCCGCCGACCGGCTGCTCAGAGGCGATATGTCGCAATGGCAGAGGGCGGTGTTGTGCGGGCTGTTGGCGATTTTTGGATTGTTAAGTCCGCTTGTGCAGTCGCTGTTTTTGAATACCCGATACAGCAGTTACCCCGGCAATCCGTGGGTCTATGCGCACACCAGTCCTCAGATTTTTGAAATGGAAGCCGCGGTTCGGCAGGCCGCGGCGGCGCATCCGGACGGTGCGGCGATGGCGATCGAGGTCATTGCCGCCGACAACGACTATTGGCCGCTGCCGTGGTACTTGCGGGATTTTACACAGGTTGCCTATCTGAATGCGGTCGATTGGAAAAGGAGCAATCCCGCACTGGTTTTGATGGCCGCAGCGATGGAATCTGCGGTGATTGAAAAACTCTATGGGACGCCGCCGCCGGGCGAGCGTGATTTGTATGTGCCGTTGTTCGATGTGCCGTTGGCCTTGCGTCCGGGTGTGCGGTGGGTTGGACTGATCCGACATTCTTTATGGGAATCGGCGTTCCGGCGAAAGGCCGACGCATCAGATCCGCCGCCGCCGAATCCAAACGGGGCATTTATGGAAATTGCGACAAACCGTGATTCCGTGGAACATCTGGTCAAATTCAGCCATCAGGCGATGAATACGGTCTTTGAAATATGGATCGAACACCCTGACGGCAGCTATGCCGGACGCGCTGCACGGTTGGCGTTCCATGAGGCCGACCGGTTGGAAGGGCAGTTGAGCCGATTTGTCGAAAACGGCGACATCGGGCGCATCAATCAGGCAAAAGCGGGTCAGCGGATTACGATTTCGCCCGATACCGCGGCATGCCTTCGGATCGGGCTGGATGCGGGGCGATTGACCGGCGGGGCGTTTGATATTACCATTGGCCAACTGGTACAGTTGTGGAAAGCCGGACAGCCGACCGACAAAGAAATTGCCCAGGCGATGTCCGGCCGCAGCGTGCCTGCAATCGAGCTTGACGATGCGGCAATGGCGGTTCGGGTGCTGCGCGAGGATCCGGGGATCGATTTGGGCGGGGTGGCCAAAGGGTATGCGATTGACCGTATGGCGGATGTGCTGCGGGAATGGGGCGTTGAGCGGGCGCTGCTGCATTGCGGCTCCAGCTCTATCCTGGCGATGGGGCCGCCGTCCGGAAAAGACGGCTGGGCGATCCAGTTGAACAACCCCTGTAATGCCGATACCCCCCCCAAGCGGCTGCTGCTGTCACATGCTGTCTTAAGCTGTTCGGGTCTGCAGCGCGGCCGTCATATCATTGACCCGGCGACCGGGCGAGCGGTTACGGATAAGCAAGCCGTATGGCTTTTGTCCAGAGGGTCGGCCGCACAGGCCGATGCGCTGACGACCGCCCTGATGGTGATGTCATCGGAAAAGAGTGAACAATTCGCGGCCGCACACCCCGATTTGGCGATTCTCTATTTTTCCGCGCAGGGAAGCACACCCGCAGTCAAATTTGGAACCTGGCCGATTGTGCCGTAGCAGCGCTTATTGGTTTTTCAGTACATCGGAAAAGCGGCGCCGGATGACGATTAACTCGCGCAGGATGGCGGCGATTTGCCGCAGCGGATGAAGCCGGCTGTCTGGGTCGGATGACCAGCTAACGGGAAACTCGCAGATGGAAATACCGTTCCGCACGGCCAGCAGGATGATCTCAATGTCAAAGGTAAACCCGTCGATGGCGCTTTGGGCATACAGGCGTCTTGCCGTATCGCCGTCATACACCTTAAATCCGCACTGGGTATCGGTCAGGCCGAGTTTTTGTTTCACATCGCCGATAAGCCATTGATTGAACAGCCGGGAACATAGACGGCGATACCCTGACTGCGGTCTTTGGATGTGCGTGCGGATTCCATGGGCGATTTTACAGCGGCCATCATCAATCAGCCGAATACCCATTGCGGCCTGGGCAAGAGGCACGCATAAGCCGCTGTCGGCAAACAGCACCCGTCGCCCGCGGCTTTGCAGGATGCCCGCTCGCACGGCCGCCCCTTTGCCGCGATGTGTGCCGAGCCGAAGAACGTCTGTCGGCACAGGAATCGTCGCGGCGTGCATTTCGGCGATCTCGGCGGTGCGATCAGGGCTGCCGTCGTCCACGATGAGAATTTCGCCGCCGCCGCATTGCTGCAGAAAATGTGCGGCCGCATCGATATCGGCGCAGACTTTTTCACTTTCCCGATATACCGGAATGACAATCGAAAGTCCTGTTGGGCACGTCGTATCCTTCATAAGCATCGATTCTATTGTAGCTTCGGCGGCCAGCATTGAGAAGAGAAAAATGTTGTTAAAATGTATCCTGCGAGTATAATATACAGGCAGTTCGCGATAACAAAATGCAATAATTCAACGGGTTTTGTATGCTTGTGATCATTGATTATGGGGCGGGCAATATCCGCAGCGTGATAAACGCCTTCCGGTTCATCGGGGCGGATATTGCGGTAAGCTGCGATCCGGCCGATATGCGTCGCGCCAGGGGGCTGATCTTGCCCGGCGTCGGCGCCAGCGGCTATGCGATGCGTCAGCTTGCCCCGATTGCCGAGGCGATTTGTACCGAGGCGCGGACGGGAAAGCCGCTCTTGGGGATTTGTCTGGGATTTCAATTGCTGTTTGACGAAAGCCATGAAAAGGGCATTACCCAATGCTTAGGGCTGATCGGCGGCAAGGTCATTCCCATCCCGCCCGGCAGGACGATCCCGCACATGGGCTGGAATTATGTCGCTGCGCCCGAATCGATGCGGCTGATGCGGGGGCTGACGCCGGGGCGGCATTTTGCGTTCGTGCATTCCTATTACGCCGATGTCGCCGACCCGGCCGCACGGACGGCGAGGGTTGAGTATGAAGGGCTGTCGATGACGGCGGCGGTCGAAAAAGGCAATCTGTTCGGCTGTCAGTTCCACCCCGAAAAAAGCGGCGACGACGGCCTGCAGATGCTCCGCAATTTTGTAACCATTTGCAGCGAGGCAAGCGGATGCTGACCAAACGCATCATCCCCTGTCTGGACGTCAAAGATAATCGTGTCGTCAAAGGCATCAACTTCCTCAACCTCCGCGACGCCGGCGATCCGGTCGAGCTGGGCGCCCGCTACAGCGACGAAGGGGCCGACGAATTGGTCTTTCTCGACATCACCGCAACCATCCGCTCCAAGAAAACCATCGTCGAGCTGGTCGAACGCGTGGCCGAGCGCATCTTTATCCCCTTCACCGTCGGCGGCGGCATCTCCACCGCCGATCAGATCGGCCTCTAGCTGCGAAGCGGCGCCGACAAATGCTCCATCAACACCGCCGCCGTGCAGAACCCCGATCTGATCCGCGAATCCGCCGAACGTTTCGGCAACCAGTGCGTCGTACTGGCCATCGACGCCCGCCGCAAAAAAGACCAAAAGAACAAATGGATCGTTACCGTCAAAGCCGGCTCAGAGCCGACTGACATTGACGCGGTCGAATGGGCCGAACGTGCCCAAAAACTCGGCGCCGGTGAAATCCTCTTAACCAGCATGGACGCCGACGGCACACAGGCCGGCTACGATATCGAACTGACCCGCGCCGTCGCCGAAGCCGTGGATATCCCCGTCATCGCCTCCGGCGGAGCCGGCACGCTCGACTCGCTGCTGGATGTGCTGCGCGATGGCAAGGCCGACGCCGTGCTGGCCGCCTCCATCTTCCACTACGGCACCTACACCATCGCCCAAACCAAACAATTCCTCCAGCAGCACGGCATCCCCAT
>JBFZBE010000040.1:0-6857 GCA_041308685.1 Phycisphaerae bacterium | reverse complement strand
TACCGCCAGTATCACCCCCAGCTTACTGCCCCACCTCTGCTGCATCGTAACTCCGTTACTCCGAAAATTCGAAGCACTAAATTCTAAATCCTAAATCCTAAACAAATCAAAATGATGAAATGTGAAAATTATGCTCTGACCGTGTTTTCGTATTTCTGATTTTGTATTTCCAAATTTGTTTATATTTTTAGTGCTTAAGATTTAGAATTTCATTTGATTCCCAGTGCCGTCAAGCTGTCTCTCTCCACGATGCTCCGCAATTTCTCCCGCGGCACTTGCGGCAGGTGCGTATCGGCCAGCATCTTGCTTAGCCCCAGCAGCGTTTCGATGCACGGCCCCGGCTCGGAATATGGAAACCCGCTGCCGAACAAGAGCTTATCCGTTACGCCCGCTTCATACGCGCTCATCACCAGATTATACACCTGCCAAATCTTCTGCGGGTGGATCGTCAGGTCGGCATAGACATACTCGTGTTTGCCCAGCAGGCACATGGTCTGATGAAAAAACGGCATCCCCGTGCGCCCGACGATCATCCGCAGCGCCGGAAACGTCCGCGCGACTTCATCCAGCAACCACGGATGGGAAAAGTCCATCACCGCCGCCGGCGAAAACGGCGGGCAGTTGTGGAAAAATACGATCAGCCCCAACTCTTCGGCGGCCTCGTACAGCCGCAGCGCCCGGCTGTGCGCCGGATGCACGTTGTCCTCGGCGCAGTAAACCGTTACGCCAATCAGCCGTTCGGTGTTTTTAAGCTGCTTAAGCCGCTTGAAAGAGATATCGTCAACCGCCGGGTTTATGGCGGCAAAACCATACGCCTTGGGCGCAGAACGCAGGTAATTTTCCAGTCCGGTGTTGACCTTCGCGCGGTCGTCGCTTAGCCCCGCCAGCACAAAACAAGCATCCACCCCTGCACAAGCCCGCCGAAGCTCCTCGCCCAGCACACCGCGCTCGGTACAGTACAGATGCGTATGACAATCGACAATCATCTTAATCATCCTATAGTAAGATCATTTTGGCCGCCATTTTACCCGCCGCCCCCCATCAAGTAAAGCCAAAACAAACGCATCGCGGAGAAACAAAAGCCGAGCCGCGCAAGCGGCCGGATGGCGATTCCCACACGGTTACGCCCTATCGGGCAGCTTGCGTATGTGAGATATTCTATTGACGATTGACTATTTTTGCCGAAAAGGATAATATACCGGTGTTTTAACGTCAATTATTCAGGAAAGTTACCGATTGTGACAGAAGACACTCTCGATGCCGGTTTGGACAAGGCAAGGGCGTTTTTCACCCGTGCCGAGGAAGTGGCCTCGACGGACAATTTTGACTACGCGATTGACCTGTATATGGATGGGCTTCGGTTTGCGCCGGATGCCCTCGAGGACGGGCATATCCCGCTGCGCCGTCTGGCGCTGATCCGACAAGGTAAGGGCGGCAAAAAGTCCTCAATGTTTGAGGTTCTGCGTAAAAAAGGCGGCAAAACCCCGCTGGATGAGATGCTCAACGCCGAATTTCTACTGGCAAAAGACCCCGACAACCTCAATTATGCCGAAACGATGCTCAAATCCGCGGTCGCCGGCGGCTTTCACCGCACCGGACAATGGTTGGCATTCCTGATCTTCGAAGCCAACAAGGCCTCCGCCAAGCCCAGTTTTCAGGCCTATCTGCTGCTCAAAGATATGTACGCCAAGATGCAGCTCTTTACCCAATCCGTATCCGCCTGTGAGGCCGCATTGCAGTTAAAGCCCGATAATGACGCCCTTCGCGACGAATTACGCGACTTGTGCGCCAGTATGACGATGGAAAAGGGCAAATACGGCCAGACCTCGGATTTTCGCGGCTCCATTAACAATAAAGATGAACAAGATCGCCTTCACAGTCAGGAATCGGTCGTCAAAACCGCCCAATCCCGCCGACAGACAGTCGAAACGGCACGCCAAAAACTGGCACAAGACCGCGTCTCAACCTCCAATGTCCTGGAACTGGCCGATGCCTTGGCCGATTTGGAAACCGACGAGGGGTATGCCCAAGCCGATGCCCTGCTGGAGCAGTATTTTCAGCAGACAAAAGATTTTACATTCAAGCGCAAGCAGGGTGAATTGAGCTTGCGAAAACTCCGCGAAATGATGCGGCGTATCGCGGCACATTTGAAAAACCACCCGGACGATAAGGCAATGAAGACAAATCTGGATGCGTTAAGCATGGAAATGGAGCGGCAGGAATTCGAGCATTTCCGGCTTTGTCAGGACAATTATCCTACCGAGATGCGGTATAAATATGAGTTCGGACGCTGTCTGATGCGAAAGCAGGAGTACGATAAGGCGATCCCGATGTTTCAGGAGGCCCAGCGGGATGTCAAACTGCACCTTTTGGCGCTGGATAAATTGGGATTGTGCTTCCTTTTGAAGGGCTGGCACGAAGATGCGATTGATATTTTTCAGCAAGCGATGAAGGCCTGCCCCACGCAGGAAACCCCCATCGCAAAAGACATAAGATACAATTTAGCAAGGGCTTATGAGGATTTTGGAAAGTCCTCCGAGGCGCTGGAGCTGTACCGCAAATTAGCCCAAATCGATTTTCGTTACAAAGATGTTGGACAACGTATTGACTTTTTGCGAAAAGATGGTAAAAAGTAGCGTTTTCCAAATGTCTTGGGAAACAAAAGCGAGGCGGCGCGAGCTGCCCGATGACAAAAACGAACGTACAGGAGTAAACCGTGGCACATTCATTATCGGCCAAAAAACGCGCTCGTCAGAGCACCAAACTGAACGCCCGCAACCGCGCTCGCCGCAGTGCGGTCAAGACGCAAGTCAAGAAATATCAAGAAGTTGTGGCGGAAGGCAGCATCGAAACCGCCCAGGCGCAGTTCGTACAACTGACCCGGAAGCTCGACAAGGTCTCTACGACCAGCACGATGCACAAGAACACCGCTTCGCGTCTGAAATCGCGGATGGCCAAGCGTCTGAACGCCCTGAAGGCCAAGGCCGGCGTATAATTGGCGACTTGAAAAGTTGATTTTTCCGGCGTCTTGTCGATGGTATTCCTGTCGGCAAGACGCCTTTTTAATTGATTATCGATGATTGATGATTTGCCTATCCGCCGGGGGTCAGCAGGGGCAGCAGTTTGATGATAGCGGTTTTGGGCAAGGCGGCTTCGATCTGGCCGCTGCGTACAAACTCCGGCGGGAAATTAAAGATCACCTCACGCGGCGGTATCTCACCCATGGCCGCATCCTCGTCCCGAATTTCTACCAGCAAATGATAGCGCAGCTTGCGGTAGGCCTCCAGCGCCTCTTCGGTAGCGCGAATCTGCACGGTGCGCAGCTCGCTTTCGTTTTCGATCTGCACGCGAAACTTGCCCAGCGTATTGCGGCTGAAAATAAACCCGATGCTCTGCGGCTGAAAGGGATATTCGTTGAGGGTCTCGGTTGCCGGCAGCGCAATGCGCACCTCGTCATCGGCGATCCGCCGCGGCCCGCTTGGGCTCAGGTTGACGTATGGCCGCTGTACGATAGGCCCTTTGCGTGCGGCCTCGATCTGCTGGCTGGACAGGGTGATAAACGCCGCCCCTGTATAATCGGCACGGACATACATCGGCACCTGTCCGGGTTTGATGTCGGCGGCCTTCAGCGGCGTGCCGCTTTCGTCCAGACACTGTACGACCAACTGTTTTTCGACCAGGACTTCAACGCTGACTTCCAGCCGCTGCGGCTCACACGCCTCCAGCGTCAGCGCCATCGCCTGATAGGCCGGCGCCTTGCGGATAAACTCCAGCAGATCGATCGTATAGACATCGGTCTGCATGTGCATCAGCTCCTGCGGCTGATAATAGAAGATCAGCTTGCCGTGCTGCGGGTCGGCGGCGGCGCCGTAAAGACGCTCCATCTCAGCAACCTTGCTGGGGGCGCCTTTGAAGGTCAGCTTGATCGGCAGTGCGGTATCGCCGCCTTTGAAGGCCACCAGATACTCCGGGCCGATGGCGGGGGCGACCTCGATGCTGGCCCACAGCGTAACCTGCCGCTCCAGCGACAAATAGGCCCACGCCCAGATCAGCAGCGTCAAAAACACCACCGCGGCAAATTTGGCGGCGCGATGCGACATTTATGCGTCCTCCGTGCGGGGTTCTGCGTCGCTTTTGGGCAGGTGGCCGAGCTTTTCCAGCAGCGGCGCGGCCTTTACGACCGCGGTCGTCAGATGTCGGCGAAGCTGGGCTTCCGAGATATTGCGGACAAGCTGGCCGTTCATCGCGATGGACACAATGCCCGTCTCTTCACTGACGACGATGACCACCGCGTCCGAACTGTTGGAAATGCCGACCGCGGCGCGGTGGCGCGAGCCAAGCTGCTGGCCGGGCATCGATTCGCTTTCGGCCAGCGGCAATTGCACGCGCGCGGCCACAATCCGGTCGCCCTGAATGATCATCGCCATATCGTGCAGCGGCGAGCCCTCGTAAAAGACCGTCTCGATCAGCTCGGAGGACACCTTGGCGTCGATGCGGACGCCGGTTTCGATGAACTCGCCCAGCGGCACCTGCTGGGGGATGACGACGATGGCGCCGGTGCGGGATGCGGCCATTCGACCGACCGCATCGACGATCTCCTCGACGCTGCGGCTCAATTGCAGCGATCCGCCGCCGCCGAACAACTGGGCCTGGCCGATGCGGATCAAGGCGCGGCGGATCTCCGGCTGAAAGGCCGTAACGCCGATAATGAGAATCGCGATCAGAAACCCGCCGTACAGGTACGCTATGCGATCCATACCGAATTTTTTGACGACCAAATTCAGGATCAGCGACCCGACGACCAGAATGAAGATGATGCCCCGAAACAGACGCTCGCCGCGCGTCCCTTCCAGAAAATTGATGATGGTATAGACAAACAACCCGATCAGCAGCAACTCGGCGACAACTATCAGCCGTTCCGCAAAGCCGATGCGCAGAATGTACTCGACGATCGCATTCAAGAATCAGTTCCCTGTGCAGGGGCAGACAGACAACGTTTAGCGAACGATATATTCGGATTGACGACTTGGCTGATCCAGAAGCAGCACCTTGTCAATATCCTCCTGAATCAGCAGGGTATTGGTATTGATGGTGTTCTGATGGCGACGGTTGACCTCTTTTTGGGTCATTCCCGGACCTTTGCAGCCGGCTGCCGCCAGCGTCAAAACCGCCGCCAGCAAAAGATATAACCTATTGTATTTCATAATGTTCCTGTTTTTTTATTAGGCCGATACGTTCCGACTGGGCAATTGTAACCGCCTGCTGTCGGGCTGTCAAAGCAAAAACCCGCCGCTCTTGCCTTGTGTGTGAGATTTTTTTCCAACGTTTTTTGTCGTCCGGATAGATTCTTTTTACACCTTCAATTCCACTTTTTTGTTCAGCGCCTTGCTGTATTTGCGGCGGATGGGGGCGACAACCTCGGCCACAAATTCATCCACCTGCTGGGGTGCACGGCCGATATAGTCTTTGGGGTTCATCACGCCGGCAATGTTGACGTTGGCAAAGGCGGCATCGGCCTTGAGCCGGTCGATCAGGTCATTGGCCAGGCCGTGCTGTTTGACCTGTGCGGCCGCGGCGTGCGAGTGGACACGGATGGCCTCATGCAGCTGCTGGCGGTCGCCGCCGGCCTGCACACCGGCCATCAGGATATTTTCCGTCGCCATAAACGGCAGCTCGGCCTGCACCCGCGCGGCGATCACCTTGGGATACACCACCAGCCCGGCCGCGACGTTGTTCATAATCTCCAAAATCCCGTCGGTCGCCAAAAACGCCTCGGCCAGCGACACCCGGCGGTTGGACGAATCGTCCAGCGTCCGCTCCAGCCACTGCTCGGCAGCGGTCATCGCCGGATTGGCCGCCAGCGACATCACCAGCCGCGCCAGCCCCGTCGTGCGTTCGCAGCGCATCGGGTTGCGCTTGTAGGCCATCGCCGACGAGCCGATCTGCGAGGTTTCAAACGGCTCTTCCATCTCTTTGAGATTGGCCAGCAGCCGAACGTCGTTGCACATCTTGTGCGCCGAAACGGCAACCGACGACAGCGCATCCAGAACGTATTTATCAAGAATGCGCGGATACGTCTGGCCGGTAACGATGCAGCGATGGGAAAAGCCAAACGCCTTACAGACCATCACGTCGAGTTTGTTCACCTTGGCGTGATTGCCGTTGAATAATGACAGAAACGACGCCTGCGTGCCGGTGGTGCCTTTGACGCCGCGAAACGGCAGCGTCTCGATGCGCCGCTCCAGTTCCTGCAAATCCATCGCAAAGTCATACGCCCACAGTGTGGCGCGTTTGCCGACGGTGGTCAACTGTGCCGGCTGATAGTGCGTAAAGCCCAGCGCAGGCATCGCGCGGTACTGTTTGGCAAACCGTCCCAGCCGGTCGATCAGACCGGCGAGCTTTTCGGCCAAGAGCCGCATTCCGTCGCGCATAAGGATCAGATCGGCATTGTCGCCCACATAGCAGCTCGTCGCGCCGAGGTGAATGATCGGCGCCGCTTTGGGCGCAACATCGCCGAAGGTATGCACGTGCGCCATCACATCGTGGCGAAATTTTTTTTCGTACGCGGCGGCCTTGGCGTAATCGATGTCCGTCAGATGCTCGGCCATCTGCTTGATCTGGGCGTCGGTGATCTTCAACCCCAACTTTTTTTCCGCCTTGGCCAGCTCCAGCCACAGCAGCCGCCAGGTGCTGAACTTTTTGTCCGCACCGAACAGCTCGGCCATCTGTCTGGAAGCATTCCGCTCAACCAGCGGGCTGGTATAAATATCCGTGCGTTGCGACATAAACATCCCGTGAAAAATTGACTATTGTCGATTGACGATTTCCAAGAACTCAAGAACCCAAGAACTCAAGAA
>JBFZBE010000039.1:0-2651 GCA_041308685.1 Phycisphaerae bacterium | reverse complement strand
AACTGTTCCTTTTTGACACATCCTTCGCGGTGTTGCGGCAGGGTTGTTTTTGACATGTTGTCATTTGCGTTTTGAATTTGTTTCGGATTTCGTCCCGATCTATCGGGGTCGTGCTTCGGATTTAAGCCGACCGAATAATCGTTTAATAATTCAAACATCAATAGTTTCTTTTTCTGATGGGCTAAAGCCCATCCTACGGAGAGCCGCAAGCTCAGCGTTTTTTTCGTTTGGGTTTGGCCAACGGCGATTTGGGCCGGCGGCGGCCGGGGCGGGCTTTGACCAGCGGCTCGGAGGGCATCAAAAAGAGCTGTCGGCTGGGCAGATTGACCGCGGCGATCTTGACTTTCATCGGCTGGCCGAGATGGACGCTTTCGCCGGACCATTTGCCGATGACGGCCTGTGAACGCTGGTCGAACTTCCATTCGTCCAGCCCCAAGTCGCCCGGCTCGATCATCCCCTCGATGCCGAACTTGGTGCATTGGACAAACACGCCGAAATTGGTCAATCCCGACACGACACAGTTGAGTTCCTCGCCGATGCGGCCGCTGAGCATTTGCAGAATCAGCACGGATTTGATTTCCTTTTCGGCGCTGGCGGCCTGCTGCTCGGTGTAGGTGATGTGCTTGCCGATCTCGATCAGCTCACCTTCGGACAACACTTCCTCCAGGCCGATCTTGTTGAGCCGCCCTTCGATGTAGCAGTTGAGCAGCCGATGGATCATCAGATCGGCATAACGGCGGATGGGGCTTGTAAAGTGGCCGTAGTGGCCGCTGGCCAGCGCAAAATGCCCGATGTGCAGCGGCGAATACTCGGCCCGCTGCATACTCCGCAAAACGTGCATATTGACAGCAAACTCGGCGGGCGTGCCTTTGACGGCAGCCAGCAGGTCTTGTATCGCCGTGCGGTCGAGCCGCTTGGGGACTTTCAGCCCGCACAGCTTGACAAAGCGGCCGAGGTTCTGCGTCGTAAAGGCGTCCGGGTCGGGGTGGATGCGCCGCATAAACGGCACGCCGAACCGGTCAAGCATCGCCGCGACGGCCTCGTTGGCCTCGACCATAAACATTTCGATGATCGTGTGCGGGTAGCTGGTGTCGGCCGGTTCTGCGTCGATGACGCGCCCGGCCTTGTCAAAGATCAGCTCGGTCTCCGGCAGATCAAGGTGGAGCATACCGTTGGCGGCGCGGCGGCGCTCGATGGCGCGTGCCAGCGTTTCCATGTCTTTAAGCAGCGCGACGACTTCACCGGCGAATCCGGCCGCACGGCCTTTGAGAATCTTGTCGGCTTCCAAGTACGTCAGCCGTGCGGTGGATTTAATCACGCTGTTGTCAAACTCCGTACCGAGCAACTTGCCGTCGTGGTCGTAGGTCATATACGCGCTTTTGGCAAAGCGTTTTTGATGCGGCTGCAAACTGCAGATGCCGTTGCTGAGCACCTCCGGCAGCATCGGCAGGACTTTTTTGGGCAGATAGACGCTGTTGCCGCGGCGTTTGGCCTCCACATCCAGCGGCGAGCCGAGCGGGATAAAGTGGCTCACGTCCGCGATATGCACGCCCAGCCGCCAGTGGCCGTCGCGCGTGCGTTTTAAGCTGATGGCGTCGTCAAAGTCCTTGGCGTCCGGCGGGTCGATGGTGATGATCACATCGCCGGTCAGGTCGGCGCGGTTGACGGCGCGGTCGGGGTCGTAAGCAGCGGTCGCCTCTTGTGCTTGTCGGCGGCAGCGGTCGGGAAACTCCGTCGGCAGGTCGTATTGGGCAATGACCGAATACAGTTCCGAGTCGTATTGGCCGGCCTTGCCGAGCACCTGCACGATCGCGCCGGTGGCCGGTTCGTTTTGGCGGGGGTAGCTGACGATCTCCAGCACAACCTTGTCGTTGACATCGGCGCCGCTGGAGGGGGCGTCCTCGACCAGCACGGGCTTAAAAAAGCCCTTGCCCTCGGGCACGACGAACCAGGTTTCTTCGTTGCGCTGGAGGGTGCCGACGAGTTTGCGGCTGCCGCGCTCGACGATCTCGACGACAATGCCCGAATAGCGGGTCTGGCCGTCGCGCATCCCTTTTTTGACCGCGCGGGCGATGACGACATCATCGGTCATCGCGCCGGCGGTATCGGTCGGGGCGACATACAGGTCGCCGTAGGCATTGGCTTCCAGCGGTACGATAAACCCAAACCCGCGTGCGCTGGCGCGAAACGTGCCGATGACCCGATGCGGCATCGCCGGAAGCGTGATATTCTTTTTGACGTCGAGGACGATCTGGCTGTTTTGCCGCAATGATTCGACGGCCTTTTGAAACTCCGGGTAGTCCTTATCGCCGACGCCGAGCATCTCGGCCAGCTTGCGCGGCGGCTGCGGCGCGTAATCCCGCCGGGACAATGCCGTCAAAATCTGTCGCTTGAGTAATTCCATCGTTCATCGCCGGCTTGGGCGATACCACTCCATCAATAAGGAACCGTTTTTTTATCCATCCCGACAGGTCGGGACTTCACTGCGTTCAGCAGATTACACAGATTTTCACAGATTCTGGTTAAAACACAAAAAATAGAAACGCTGATTGCGCTGATTTCACTGATTTTTGCCACAGAGAACATAGAGATTTTTTTACTACGAAAAACGCAAAAGACACAAACTATTTTTTTTTGACACTGATTAACAC
>JBFZBE010000038.1:0-4364 GCA_041308685.1 Phycisphaerae bacterium | reverse complement strand
GATTCGACGGCCTTGTGCACATTTGCGATGTAGCGTTCGACCTTGTCGTGCAGGCCGAGTATCTCCTGCAGCGCCTCGGGGCTGAGCACCTGCTGGGTGTCCCGCATTTTCAGACGCAGCTTGACCAGTGTGGCGATGTAATCGCTGATGGATTCAAACTCGTCGGCCATACGGAGCTGGCTGCGCGCCGTCTGCATCGTCTCGTGCGAGATATTGCCGGCCATAATATCGCTGATGAATTCGACAATCTCTTTCTGCACGACATCGAGGTCGTTTTCGGCCTGAAAGATCGGCTCGACCTTCTCGGCGGACAGATCGCCGGAGGCAAAAACATCGCGCAGCCGTCCCAGCATGGTCAGGACGGCCTGTCCCATTTTGACCACTTCTCTATCCGATTGTTCCAGTGCAATACTGGGCGTATCGAAATGCCGTACATCCAGATAGGTCAATCGCGGGGCGTCGGGCGATTGACGGTCTTTGACCGCCCAATTCAAAAACTTTGCCAGATAGCCCATCAGCGGCAAAAAGAAAATGGTATTGAGAATATTAAAGCCCGAATGCGTGGCCGCAATGGCCGCCTGTGTATAAGGATAAGTAACGACCGTGTCTGTATAGACGGCCACATTCGGATGATCGACGTGCTGGAAGGTTTTGACAAACCAGATGATGCCGTCGGTATAATGATGGAAAATCGTCGTAATCCACATCACGCCGATCAGGTTGAACAGCATGTGTGCGTAGGCCGCTCGGCGGGCGTTGGGGGATGTTCCCAGTGAGGCCAGGTAGGCGGTGATGGTCGTGCCGATGTTTTCGCCCAGCACCAGCGCTGCGGCGGTATGGTAGTTGATCGCTCCGGTAAACGCCAGCGCCATTGTGATGCCGACGGTCGCCGAAGAGGACTGCACGACGGCCGTCAGGATCGCCCCGACCGCACAGCATTTGAGTACGCCCCAGTAGGTCGTCGGCTCAAAGCGGTGAAACCATTGAACAAACCCCGTCATCTCCTTGATCGGTGAAAAGCCGTTTTTCATCAGCTCCAGCCCGTAAAAGACCATCCCCAACCCGACGAAGAACATCGCCGTAAAGCGAATGCGGTCGCGTTTGGTAAAGACAAAAAACAGCGCCGCGATACCCAGCAGCGGCAGGCCGTATTTATCGACGCTGATCGTCAAGAGCCAGGCGGTCATCGTGGTGCCGATGTTGGCGCCCATAATCACGCCGATGGCCTGATAAAGCGTCATAATGCCCGCATTGACCATCCCGACGACCATTACGGTGGTAATCGAGCTGGATTGGATAATACTGGTAACTGCTGTGCCGACGCCGCAGGCCAGAATACGGTTGCTGGTAACCGCCCCGATGAGACGGCGCAGCCGCTCTCCGGCGACGGCCTGCATCCCTTCGGACATATTTTTCATCCCCAGCAAAAAGATACCCAGACCGCCGAAGACTTCAAAAAGCATCTTTACTATGTCCATTTATATGCCTTTTTTATTAGAATTGGATAAGATTTTGATTAATACAAGACTGTTAATGGCTGATATTTGGAAGTTTTATAACTGCCGGAGGTTGAAAAGTCAAGATGTTATCGAAATTGTTTTGGGGTGGGCAGCACGGTGATTAAAGATTGTTATACACGTTCTCAATCGTATCGACCATCGTATCGGGAGCGAATTGCGCTTTGACCAGTGCCCGCCCGTTTTCGCCCAGTCGATGCCGCAGATCGGGGCTGTCCAGCAGCGTCCGGAAGGCGGCGATGAGTTGGCCGCTGTTTTCCGGCTCGATCAAAAAGCCCGTATCGGGTGTAACGACTTCTTTGGCGCCGTCGATATCAAAGCTGATGACCGGCTTTTGGCACAGCATCGCCTGCGGCAGCACCCGCGCCAGTCCCTCGCGCAGCGAACAATGCACCAGAATATCCGAGGCGTACAGTGTCAGCGGAATCTGCTCCGGCGGCACAAGACCGGTAAATGCGAACCGGTTGGACAATCCGGCTGTGCGGATGTCGGCCTTGATTGTTTCGGTCAAAGCCCCATCGCCGACAAACAGCCAATAGCAGTGCGGATACTCCTTGGCCAGTGTTTTGGCGGATTCAATGATGTATTTATGTCCCTTGAGTTCGGCCAGCCGGGCAATGCAGATAAATACGACGGCATTTTGCGGGATGCCGTGTTGTTGACGAAAATCGGCGATTTGCTCGGCGGACGGCTGCGTCCGATAGCCGTCCTGCTCGATGGCCGAGTAGGCGGTGGTGTACGGCTTATCCAGCCCGATGCCGGCGGTGCGGGCTTTTTCGCTCATCGTGTCGGCTACGCTGATAAAGGCGTCGGTGCGTTTTCCCGCTGCGCGTTCAACGGCGATATAAAACCGATTCAGCAGGGCGGATTGATATGGATGAAACGCCAGCCCGTGAATGGTATGGACAACGTGCGGCGCCGTGGAGGGCTTGTCGGCGAATGTGCCTTTGAGGGCGTATCCGGCGAACCGGCCGAGGATGCCCGCTTTGGCCGAGTGGGTGTGAATGATGTCCGGCTCCAGCCGCCGCAGCAGGTCTTTGAGTTGGCGATAGGTCGTCAGGTCGTGCCAGGGCAGAATTGCACGCCTTAGGGCATCCAGGACGATCACGTCATAGCCGGCGTTTTGCGTCTGCTCAAACAGCCCGCCTTCCGGCCCCAGCGCCGGGCCGGTGACGAGCGTAACCTTGTGGCCTCGCTGCGCCAGACCCTTACAGGTGATCAGCGTATTTTCCTGCGCCCCGCCGAGTATCAGCCGTGTGATGATGTGGACGATGTTCATTTTTTAGAATTCAGGAGTCAGAAGTCAGAACTTTTGACTTTTAACTTTTTACTTTTGACTTTTTACATACATCCGTATTTGATCTCCATCAGGCACAGGCCGCTGGCCGGGGCGATTGGGCCGGCGGCGGTACGATCCTGGGCGGCCAGTATCCGGTCGATGTCCTCCGGGTCCCAGCGCCCGCGTCCGATCTCGACCAGCGTGCCGACGATATTCCGCACCATATTATACAAGAACCCTGTCGCGGCGACATCAATAAAAATATGTGGGATTTTATCCGTAACGCTGCACTGCAATACCGTCCGCACCGAGCTTTCGCGCGTGTCGGCCGCGGAGGCGAACGATTTGAAATCATAAGTGCCGACCAGCCGGGCGGCCGCGGCGCTCATCGCAAACGTAATGAGCATTGCCTGCCGATGCCAGCAAAAGCGGATCTGCAGGACAGGGCGTACGGGGGATATGTTGAGGGTATAGAGGTACAACTTGCTTTATGTGATGCTGATGGCGTCAAAGTCCGGCGATATTTCTATGGCTTGGGCGGCGACGATACTGTCCGGCAGCAGATTGTTCAGTGCCCGGGCGATATTGTCGGTCGGCACCGGGCTGTCGATGTCGAAGTGGGCCACTTGCCCAAGTGCGTGGACGCCGGCATCGGTGCGTGAAGACCCTGTGATGGATACAGCACAGCCAAATAATTGTTCCAATGCCCGTTCGACGGTTTCCTGGATCGTCGGCACAGACGGCTGCTTCTGCCAGCCGTGATAGTCCGTGCCGTCGTAGTGGAGAACGAGTTTGATGCGGCGAGTTGTCATGAGAACACGGAATACTGAACACAGAACTCAGAATAAGAGTCCTATGACGATACTATTTTTGCCCTATATCCTGACAACAGCTTGCCGACCTCATCAATCTGTGCCATTGCAGCCATATTGTTGCTGTAGCCGAGGTCTTGGGATAGAATCAGATAGTAGCGTGTTTCTTCTAAAGAACTTTGTGCGATATTGAGGTAATGCCCTTTTTCTGCTTTTGAAATTTTCTTAAAACCTTCCGCGATATTTGCCGGAACCGAAACCGCAGAGCGGCGAAGTTGGGAAACCATTCCAAATAATTCTTCTTTGGGGAATCGTTTTGTGATTTGATAAATGTGCAAGACCATCTGATGTGCTTTTTGCCAAACCACCAAGTCTTGAAAACTCCTTGCCGGGGTTGTCATGTGGTTGTTCCTTCTTGTAGTCTGCGTAAAACACAGAAGCCAGAAGGTTTTTCTTCTGACTTCTGTGTCCTGTGTTCTGTGTTCTCACAGCAACTCCGCAATCTGAATCGCATTCAGCGCGGCACCTTTACGGATCTGGTCACCGGCCACCCACAGATTGATGCCGCGTTTGTCGGGGACGGATTCGTCCTGCCGAATGCGGCCGACATACACATCGTCATTGCCCGTCGCATCCAGCGGCATCGGGAAGCGGTTCTTCTCGCGGTCGTCGATGATCGACACGCCCGGGGCGGTACTCAGCAGGTCGCGTACCTGTTCGGGCGTCATAGCGTCCTTGAACTCGATGTTGATGCTC
>JBFZBE010000037.1:0-15782 GCA_041308685.1 Phycisphaerae bacterium | reverse complement strand
GCGCAGATGGCCGGGATCAGTGCGCCGATCGCCGCGGCCAGAATCCCCGCCGCACAAATCCAGCCGACCGCCGACCAGTTGACCGTGTTTGGAATCTGCGTGAACATATAGGTGCTGGCCTTCCAGACCTTCAGGCCGAACGCAGCGCTGATGGCCTTTTCAATCGGATTGATATAATGCGTGAACACACAGCCCAGCCCCACGCCCAGCGCCGCTCCCGCCGCCCCGGCCAATGCGCCGAAGAGAATAAACACCAGCGCCACTGACCCGCTGCCCAGCCCGCAGCTTTTGAGGATGGCAATGTCCTTTCGCCGCGTCATCACGATCAGATAAAAAATACACAGCACCAGCAGCACGATCCCCAAGCTGACCAGCCCGAAGATAAACAGCAGAATCTGGAGCTGCTTGTGGTACTCGGCGATCAGCAGCGCCTGCATCTGGCGGGTCGAGGTAATGTCCGTGCGGGCAAACCAACTGAATCGTTCATTGGCGAACCGATACCACACGCCGCGGACAATGGCCATCGCTTCCTGCTCATCCGCGCCGGCCGCCAGTCGAATCTGGATAATATCGCCGCCCGGCGCACTGTCGGGATAGAGCGTTTTGGACAGCGCATCGATCGGCAGATAAACGAATGACTCGTCAAAATCGTTGACGCCGGTGGTTACCACGTCGGCGATGTTGAACCGGATGACATGGCGGCGGAACTGCGCTCGCGCATCGCCTTCGGTCGGCTGCGCTGCGCCGGTGGTCAGTGCGGCGGTCTTGCCCAGAAAGCCGCGCACCGCATCCATATCATACGCGTCGGTCTTTTCGTCCGGCCGTGCCAGAACACCGATGCCGACTAATCCGCCGATCTGCCCGTCCGGCCAATCGCCAAAGCCGATCTGTTCGGCGGGTTTGTCCTTCTGCACCAGCAGCCCCTCGGCCAGCGGACTGACCGAAAGCCGCTGCGGCAGCTCGATGCCCCAGACCCGCACGGGCTTGACCCGCCCCGGCGCACTTAGCAGCAACCCCTGCCCGCTCAGGACGGCGGTGGCCGACTGGACGGCCTCGGTCGCCTCGAGCTGGTCGATCAGGACATCGTATTCGGAAATGATCCGCCCCGGCGGGGCCTGAATGACAATATCCCCCAAGTGCCTCCCGGCGCTGGTCTCGACGGCGGCAATAAACCCGGTAAACAGACTATCGGTTACGATCAGCAGTGCACAACTGAGTGCAACGGCCGCCACGCTCAGCAGCACCATCAGCCGCCGCTGGAGGTATTTGACACACAATACCCAACCGATATGCTTCACCGAAACTCCCGTTACTCATAAACCATAAATTTAACCATGAAGACACTGAAGACCCTGAAGAAAGAAAAACACTAAATTCTTAGCACTAATTCATAAACAAGATCAAAAAGAAAAAAATCAAAATTCCTGTAAATCCTGTCTAAAAAACTTCATGAGCTTCATATTCTTCATGGTAAAACTCTTTTAATCTGTGTAAATCCGCGAAATCCGCGGTTTCGTTTTACTCCGCGTCCGGCTGGGGCTTGTCGGCCAACGGTTTGAGCAGCGGGAACAAAATCACATCCCGGATGCTCGTCGCGTTGGTCAGCAGCATCATCAGCCGGTCGATGCCCACGCCCAGCCCGCCGGCCGGCGGCATTCCGTACTTGAGCGCGGTGATGAAATCGTCGTCCATCTTGGCCATCGTCTCATCGGCGGTCAGGCCGCGCAGTTGACGGCGGAAGTTGGCCTCCTGCACGTCTGGGTCGTTCAGCTCGGTGTAGGCGTTGGCCAGCTCCATCGCCCCGACAAACAGCTCGAACCGCTCGGCAATGCGCGGGTCGGCCTTGCTTTGGCGCGTCAGCGGACAGATTGCCGCCGGATAATCCATCACAAACGTCGGATTGATCAGGTGCTGCTCGACGGTCGCCTCAAAGACCTCGTTGACCAGCACCGCATCGTCCTTGTCGCCGACCTCGATGCCCAGCTCATTGGCACGTCGCCGCACTGTCTGGGGCTGCTCCATATCGCAATGGCCGTATTCTTTGAGCAGATCGGCATATTTTGCCCGCCGCCACGGACGGCTGTAATCGATGGTCTTCTCGCCGAACGGCAGCGTTGTACCGCTGCAATACTGCCCGATCAGATGGCAGACCAGCTCTTCGGTCAAGTCCATCATCACACGGTAATCGGCATACGCCTGATAGAGTTCCATCATCGTGAACTCCGGGTTATGCCGGGGACTTAGCCCTTCGTTGCGGAAGTTGCGGTTGATCTCAAAGACCTTTTCCATTCCACCGACCAACAGCCGCTTGAGGAATAATTCCGGCGCAATCCGCAAAAACAGGTCAATGTCCAGTGTGTTGTGATGCGTGATGAACGGCCGTGCCGCCGCCCCGCCGGCGATGGTCTGCATCATCGGCGTTTCAACCTCCAGAAAACCCTTTTCCGTCAGAAATCGGCGGATCGCAGCGGTCATGGTGCTGCGCTGCTGAAACCGTTGCATCACTTCCGGGTTAGCCCACAAATCGACATACCGCATCCGGTAGCGGGTGTCCACATCGGACAGGCCGTGGAACTTTTCCGGCGGCTGCTCCAGCGATTTGGCCAGTAGCGACACCGAGTCGCCCCAGATGGTGATCTCGCCGGTCTTGGTCTTGCCCAACGGCCCCTCGGCGGCGACCAGATCGCCCAATTCCAGCAGTTTGACAAACTCCCACTGCGCTTCCATCTGCTTTTTGCTTAGCCCCAACTGGATCGTGCCGCCCGCATCGCGCAGCGTAATAAAGATCAGCTTGCCGATATCGCGCAGCAGCACAATGCGCCCGGCGCACCGCACGCGGCGATTTTCTTCGTATGCGGCCTTGACCGCCTCGGCCGGCTCGATGCCGTCGGTTCGCTGGCCGTAAGGGTCAATCCCCAACTGGCGCATCTTATCCAGTTTTTCCCGCCGCTGCTGTTCAAACTTATTTCCACTGATCGGTTCCGACACAGTTAAAATCCTTTCCTATTTTCTTCTGTAACTACGGATTTATTTCCTATTTCAAATTTCCTATTTCAAATGAAAATAGGAAGTAGAAAATAGGAAATAGGAAATCATTTTGTTTCTTCTTTGGCCACCGGCACGACCTCTTCTTTGGGTTCCTGCCACGGCGTCAGTGTCAGCGTCTTGCCGGCGGCGGTCAGTTTGGCCTGCGCGATCATCAATCCCACCGCCAACTGCGGGTCGCTTTGCAGCGTTTTATCCAGCGAATGCCGCACTGGCGTCTGGCCGTCCACATCGTGATCGGCGCGGAACAGCACATCGTTATCCCGCTGCATTTCCACCATCGCCCGCAGTTCGTTACTGAAGACCTTGACCTCTACATCCGGGGCAATACCCCAATCCTTTCGCCCCTGCCGTTCCATCTGGTAGCGATTCTTGACCTGCTGGTCGCTGGGCAAATGATAGTAGGCCACGGTGTATTTGAGCTGCGAGCCGCCGCCGGTAAAGGGCGTAACAACCTGCACACTGCCTTTGCCGTAGCTGCGTTCGCCGACCAGCGTCGCCCGCTGATGCCGCGCATCCTGCAGGGCGCCGGCGACGATCTCCGATGCGCTGGCGCTGCCCTCGTTGATCAGCACCACCAGCGGATAATCCGGGTGCGTGCCGCTGCGGTGGGCAATCTCGTAAGTAGCAAATCCATGTCGCGGGTTGCTTTTGACGATCACACCTTCACGCACGAACAAATCAACCACTTCGGCGGCACTGCTCAGATAGCCGCCGCTGTTGAACCGCAAATCCAAAATCAGCGCCGACAATCCCTTGTTCTCCAATTCGGTCAGCGTCTTATCCATATCCGGCCCGCTGGTTTCGGTAAATCCGGTCAGACGCGCATAACCGATTTTGTTGGCCGGATCGATCATATAATCCCAGTCGCCCGACGGCGTCCGCTGCCAGCCGCGCAGGGGCTGAACGACGATCCTGTCGCGCACCAGCGTTACATCCCACGTCTGGCCGGTGGAAGGACGCTTGATCGACAGCGCCACTTTGCTGCCTTTGGGGCCGGTGATCTTGCTGACGGCACAGAAGATTGTCATCTCCGCCGTCGATTCGCCGTTGACGGCGATGATTTCGTCATCCGCATCCAGCCCGGATTTATATGCAGGTGTATCCGGCAGCAAGCTGACGACTTTCAGTACGCCGGTGCGTTTGGAAATCTCAATACCGATGCCCGTGAACTGCTGGGTCATGCTCTTTTCAAAATCCTTGACATTCCACGGCCAAACCAGCGTCGTAAACGGGTCCAGCGCCGCCAGCGCCGCCTCTGAAAACTGGGCGATCACGATCTCCTCCGGCAGCTTGAGCGTTGAGGCGTTAAGCTTCAGCGTCATATCGAACACCGCCACCAGCCGCTCGGCCGACATGGAGGATTTTTCGACCTCTTCCAGCTGTGTGCGAATGGCCGTCAGTCCGGCCGCCCACTCGGAAGCGGTTGCGGCGTCGGCTTTCCAGGCCAGTTCTTCTGTTTTGATTTCGGAGGCGTCTTTGTCCTCCTGCTGTTTTTCCGATGCTGCGGGCTTGGGTACGGACCCTTTCAGCAAGACCTCTCCCAGAAGCTCGCAGCGGGTCAGCGCCTTATCGATCATCAGCCAATAGTCAACGCCGTTGACATAGTTGGTTTCCAGGGCATTGATCGCCCGCAGAAGCATTTCGGGCGTGATCCCGGCGATGCGTTCGGCGGCGCTTTCGCCGCAGCCGCTGTCTTTGAGCGACAGCTCGATCGACGCCAGATCGGTCAATCGCTCGGCGACCGCTTTATGCTCGGCGTTGTCCTCATAAAGCTGCGTCAGCCAGTAATAACAATTCGAGTACGCATCCAGCCATTTGCCCTGCTCCTGAAACGCCTGGCCGCGTTCCTGCATCAGCGCAATCATCCGCTGCACAAACGGCAATTCCATCACGGTTTTCTTGTTGGGCTCATCGGCATACTCACGCGCCCGCAGCGCAGCGGCCAGCGCTTCATTGACGGTCTCGTCAGCGATGGGGTCTTGTTCGGCGGCCTTGGCTTCGATCTTGGCCAATTCGGCCAATTGTTCATCGTAGGCCTTTTTCAGCTGGCGGCGGCGAAACGCTTCCAATTGCTGCTGATTGTCAAGCAGCACCCGAAGCTGTTCCAGCGAGGCATTGCGGACATCCGCGGCGGCCAAAATCGATCTGGCGCCCTCAAAATCACCGCTGCGCACATATTTAATGACCGCCTCGACCGTCGGGTCGATCGCTTCAGCAGACCCGGACGGATCGCTGGCCGACACGGAGATCGTTTTGTCGGCGTTCTCATCCGGTGTACAGCCGCCCGCAAAAACCGGCAGCGAAAGCCCCCAGACACAATAACACAGCACCCATACGTTTAACCGCTGAACCATCGCATTCATACATTTTGCCTGATGCAAGAAAGCAGGACGGCCTGTTGTGCCGCCCTGCTCAGTGAGTTCTAAAACTTTAACATCCCGTCGGGGATCGAATGCCCTACAGGCACTCGGCCGCCTTGCCGGCGCAGCCCAGCACATGGAGCTTGCGTTTGACCATGTCGGTGATCGCCTTGCGCCCTGGAGCCAGATACTTGCGCGGGTCGAATTCGCCCGGCTTGGTCGCGAAGACCTCGCGAATCTTGGCCGTCAGCGCCATCCGCAGATCGGTGTCGATATTGACCTTGCACAGCGCCATCTTGGACGCCTTGGTGATCGCCTCTTCCGGCACGCCCATCGCATCGGGCATCTTGCCGCCGTACTTGTTGATCAGGTCTTTGAATTCCTGCGGCACGCTGCTGGAACCGTGCATGACCAGCGGGAAACCCGGCAGTTTTTCCTGAATCTTCTGCACGACATCAAAGGCCAGCTTGGGCTCTTTTTTGAATTTGTAAGCGCCATGGCTGGTGCCGATGGCCACCGCCAGCGAATCCACTTTGGTCTTGCTGACGAACTCAACGACCTGATCCGGGTCGGTCAGGTGCGCCATCACATCATCGACGCCCTTGACATGTTATTCAATACCTCCGAGCTGCCCCAGTTCGGCCTCGACCACGACATTGTATTTGTGGGCGTATTCGACCACCTTGGCCGAGATGTCGATGTTTTCCTGGAACGAATGATGCGATGCATCGATCATCACCGACGTAAAGCCGTCATCGACGCACTGCTTGCACAGCTCGAACGAATCGCCGTGATCCAGGTGCATACAGATCGGAATGCCGGGGTTTTCCTTGACCGCCACATCGATGATTGCACGCAGATAGCTCATCTTGGCGTATTCGCGGGCGCCTTTGCTGATCTGCAGGATCAGCGGGGACTTTTCTTCGACGACCGCATCGACGATGCCCTGCGTGATTTCCATATTGTTGACATTGAACGCGCCGATCGCGTAGCCGTTTTTATAGGCCATCTGAAACATTTTTTTGGTTGATACCAGAGCCATACATTCTCCTAAAATTAAAGATTTACATCACAATGCCTGCATGGGTCTATTTTCACCGCCGCAGGCGGATTCCACACTTTTACCTTTTCACTTTTAACTTATTCACTCTTCCCGCGTCGCTCCTGTCAGCCCCATATATCGCCGCGAACCGATGCCCATCTCATTGACGCCCTGCGGCCAAACGCTGAACATCACCGCCGTGCGATCCAGCGTTTCATCGATCGAAAAACTCATCGCATAAAACACCCGATGGTATTGCCGGGCAATCGACACTTCCGTGCGAATGCTGCGTCCGAAATCGAAGTTATACTCCTGCGCCAACGTCGCTGTATAGCGCGGGCTAAGCTGCCAGGTGATCGCCCCGATCACCGAATGCGAGCCCTGCTCGAATATATCATTCGTGCCGTCGCCGTTTTCATCCAGTTCCAGCCGCACCGGGCGCAGATACCGGCTGCCCAGATAATAGCTGATGTCAGGATACACATACCGGCTGCCGCCGATGTCAAGCTGCTGGATATTCCCGCTGTGAATGTCGTAATTGGCGTCCGACAGCATGGTCAGCGAATCCGTAACGCGCCACTGATAATCGGCGTTCAGGGTATCCCGCACGACGCCGTAATAGGCGCTGTCCCGCCGCAGCAGCAGCGGCGCCGAGGCGTCGCCGTAGGTAAACCACGACGGTCCATACCCGGGACCGCCGCCGTAACTGTTGGTCAGCGGGTCATACGTCAGCGCCGGCCCGACCGAATCCGACGCCGTATCGCGCACCCACGTCCCGTTGACATCCAGCCGCATCCAGTCCACCGACTGCATTGAACCGTCGCCGCCGCGATGCGTCTGCCACCGCTGCGTTACGCCCGTATGCATATAATCCCGCATATCGATTGAGGCATCGCTGGGCTGATAGAGCGCGGTTTCCGCATACGGCGTTACAATGTGCCGCATTCCATTGACGTTCCAGAACGACGACCGCAGATACGGGTCTTCCTTCCAGAACATCGTCGAACCGCGTACGCCCGTCTCGCCCAGCATCACATTATCTTCACGATCGGCAGGTCGCCCGTACACATCCATCGCCCAGCCGTCGCCGTCTTCATAGCCGTAGGTTCCAGCGGCAAATGGAACGACCTTGAACGTCCCCAGCGACAGCGGCAGATTTGCCTCGTTGCGGGTTGCGGCGTAGCTGTAAAATCCGCCTGCACCCGGAGCGGGGTCGTCTTTATCATAACGCTGGCGCAGGCGGCTGACCTGCGAACTGCTGTACCAGGTCAGGTTGTTGTCCCAGAACGACTGGCCGATGCGGTGATACTCCACCGTCGGCAATTCCTCGGTCTGCTCCTGAAAATCATTGATCCGCACTTTGCCCAGGATCGAGAACGCCTGATTGTCCCAAATCCGCTTGGCGTACAGCAGCGTTTCCTGTTCCTTATCGCCGTAGTATTCGTCGCGATACATCGATTCCAAAAAGTTCCGATCCGACAAATAACTGGTTTCCGCCGTCAACTGCCAGCCGTCCTCCAGAAACTCCCGATGCCGAAAACTGAAGCGTCCGCGCACATCGTCTTCCGGCTCGATGTTTTTGCGTCTTGCGATATTTCCCAAGTCATCCTCGCCGTGGTCGGTCATCACATAACTGGTGATCTGGCCAAATGACTGATCCGTTTGGTATTCGGCGTCCGCGCCGGTGCCGATGCCGCGTTCGCCGTAATAATCCAGCGCAAACTGGCTTTCGACGCCGGGCATATCCTTCATCCCCAGCATCCGTGCCAGATGCCATCGCGATTCGACATACGTGCCGTAATCGGAATCATGGCCGACACGAATCCGCCGCAGCGGCATATCCGGACGCACAAAATTCGTCCGCATTTTCGGCCAGCGAAAGAACGGGATCGTTTCGTACCGCGCCGTCACATCATACATCCGCCCGTCATACCGCGCCGCCGTGTCCCGCTGCTCAACGGACTGCTCATCCGTCAAAAGCACCATCTTGGCCGCATTCAGCGACACCTGCGGCAGGTAAAATTCGCTGCTGGTCAACTGCACGTTCTCGGCCTCAAACAGGTTCTGACTGACCCGCCCCAGCTTTTCTGCCCGCAGATAGATCGGCAGCCCCCGCCTGTCGTCAAACGTGCGCAGCGAGGCGTTGACGATCAATGCCCGCTGATTGCGGAAATCGTAATAAATCTCATCGGCGCGCACGGTCCGTCCGCCCTCGGTCAGCACGATATTGCCGCTCAGGTACGCCGTGCGAATCCGGCCGCTTCCCAGTTCACTGCCTTTGCGTTCCTCGGCCAGGTCAAACTGCCCCGGCTCCAGATACAGCACAACACTGTCGGCCATGAACTCGACCATCCGCTCATCGGCCGCCTGATGCCACAGATAGAACCGGCCGGAGGCGATAATGACCTCCTGGCCGTCGGCCAGTGTTGTTTTCTTGACTTCCGAACTCGGTTCGGCGACCGAGGCGATATGCACCACAGGGATACGGTCGGATTGGGTTTGCTTGTCGGACGTCTGCGGGTCTGCCGCGGACAAAGGCGATGCCGCCGGCATCGCCGGAACTCTGGCCTTATCGGGAATATCCGGTCCGAACGCCAGCGGCGCGATCGCCTGTGCCGCCCGCTGGTAATTGGGTTCCGACCGAATCGCTGCAAACGCAGATTCGCCGCGGCTGTCCGCAGCAGCAAAGATGTCGCCTGTAATGACAAACGACGCGGCGATCGCATCGGCATCCTGAATGGTCGCTTGCCGCGAGGCCGTCATCTTGGATCGCGGTCCCTGCTCGACCGATACACTGCCTTCCAGATAGACATACGCCTGATAATACCGCTCCGACAACACCCCATCCGGCGTGCCGTGAACCTTCATCCAGATAAACCCCTCTTTGCCGCTGAAGCGATTGTCGCCGACCGTAACCGTTACGCCGCCGCTAAAGCCCAGCAGATGATCCCAGGCCGCCGTCGGGTCCGAATAGACCGTCATCTGCGGCGAGCGGACATGCAAATCCTGTCCGGCCAGCAGCGGCGCTGTGGTATCCGCCACTGCCGCGCCGCTCCACAGAAACATCCCTATCAGCAAAAGAGCGCTTTCCATGCACGTCGTTCCTAAATCGGACTTAAAAACATTAGAATTACCATTTACGCACGGCTTCCGCCGAAAATACCTTAATAAATGTTGCGATTATAGCTGCTTGCCGTCGCAATTCCAGCAAAAAACAGGAATAATAACACGGCAACTACGAACTCACAGCGTCTGAAAATGCACCGCCGCTCGATAAATGCCGTTGATCCGGTCTCCGGGGATGACTTGCGGGGCATAGTCGGTGTTCAGCGGCTGGAGCCGAATCGTCTGTTTGGCCTCAAAAAAGACCCTTTTAAATGTCGTTTCGTGCGGCATTCGAAACCGCACAAAGCAATCATCGCCATTCTGCACGTCGGCCGCCGGAGAAAACACCACAATATCCCCCTGCTTGAACTTGGGCATCATCGAATCGCCTACCACCCGCACCGCAAAAGCATTGGCATCGCTGATATCCGGACAGCGGACGTAATCGTCGGCGAATCCAACCGGATAGCCAAGGTCGTCAAAATCTGCCGGATACCCCGCCGCTACTTTGTTGATGACCGGAACCCACAATCCCGCCCTGCCGGCGGTTTTTTCGTCGGGCGAGTCCAAATCGAACTGCGCTAGTGTTTCCCCCAGCCGTGAAGGTTCGATACGATGATGGACAATATTCTTTAATATCTGTTTATAACGGCGATTTTCAGCGTCGATGGCTTCGTATTCACGCCGTAAATCCAATGGCATCCGCTCCATATTCGCAATATGCTGAAGCGTCCCGGCTTCCAGTTGAAGCACTTGTTCAAGACATTTCAGCAGGCGGTCACTGGGCGGATTCTTTACTTTTCCGGTCTCTACTGTCGATAAATAGGGTTTTGAAAAGCCGGTTGCGCCAGCTACCTCATCCAGCGTCAAATGCAAATGCTCTCGCCTATCCCGTATTATTCGACCCAAAGCCATAATAATTATTATAGTCTTGCAGATAACAAACACAATAAAATTATTTTATATTTACTTAACAATTTCATCACACCCTGATGCGTCAGCAGCCGATATAATAAAGATTTTGACGTGGTGGATTTTGCGGCTATAATTAGACAGGAATATATCTGTAATTTTTAACAGCATAAATGATAATGATGAATCCGGCAGTACATGGGGCATTGATGACGACCAATAAGATTATTAAGGCGATAGTGATTGCTGCGATCACGGCCGCACCGGCGGCGTTGGGACAGACCCGAGAAGAAACGGTTTTTTCCCCGCTGACGGCGACGGTGTTTATGGAGACAGCACAGGAGCATTTTTACCGTCAGCGCGATGTGCATACGGCCATGCGGTTTCTGGAGGCCGCCTCAGCATTGGACAGCAATGCTCCGTCCCTGGCCGAGACGCTGCTGCGTATCGGCAGTCAGGACTGCGCCGGCGGCGATTATGCCGAACCGATGATGGGGGCGATCAATTCCTACCTGAGTAAACAGGCCGATCTGGATATCGTGCTGTCGGTGATGCGTTGCCTGCTGCTGCAATTTGATGCACGTCAGGACAGAGAAGTATTTTTGGACCGAATGATTCGGCGGTATGCGTCCAACAACCCGACGCTGGGGTCGGAATTGGCAGTACAAATGGGAATTCTGGCTGCTGAAAAGACAGACAGTGAAAACGCCGCCAAAAGTTTTAATTATGCCTTCAGCTTGAACCCATACAATTTTTTGGCCTTTGAAAATATGCGTGAACTGCTCCAGCAGCAAGGTCAAACGATCCCGCCGGATGCCTCGCTGGTTGTTTTGCGATCGATGCTGGACGCCAACCCGTTTGATCTGACCGCCGCATTGGCGTATGCCGATATGCTGCGCCGGCTGGAAATCTATGTCGAAGCCGCCCGGATGTATGAATACGCCGAGCGGGTGTTTTTGTTTGGTTCGCCTGAATCGCCGCTTCCGCCGCGGCTGTATCGGCCGTGGCTGCTCAGTGCGTATCAGTCAAAAACCATGTACGCCCAGTGCCTGGAACTGGCCGAGCGGATCCGCAGCTCGGCGCCGTTCGATCTGATGCTGGAAGCGATAGCAGGCCGTGCGGCCGACAAGGCAGGCCGCCCCGAGCAGGCACGCGCGACACTGGAACAGGCCGCCCAGAAAGCCGAACAGATGCTCGGCGAACAAGACCTGTCAAGACGGGTCTATCCGGAGTATCTGGCGTGGTTTTACAGCTTTGTCCTCGACCGCCCCGAAAGCGCTCTGGCTTGGAGCAATCAGGCGTTCAATGCCGCACCGCAGCGTCAGGGCGTGCAGGCGATGTTCGCCTATACACTGGCCGTCAACGGACAAACCGATCTGGCGAAGCAATATGCCGAGCCGCTGGCCGCCGCCGAACCGGTTGCGGCGATTACGATGGCGCTGGTCAAACGGCAAGAGGACCGTACGGCCGCCATCGAGCTGCTGCGCAAAGCCATCGCAGATGCTCCCGACACCTTCGAATCCGAAAAAGCCAGAGAGATTTTAACCGATCTTGGGACCGAATACCTGACCCCGACCGAAACACAGACGGCCGAAAAGGCGATTGAGGCCCGGTATGGTTCGCGGATCGTGCCTGTGTATGCCGAACCGCGGCAGCGATTTTCGGCCAAGTTGACATTCAGCGGCGGCGATATCCTGTATGGGGCGGAGTTTAACCCGCGGCTGATCATTGAAAATACCGGTACATCCCCGCTGGTCATACAGGATGGGGCGATGCTGACCGGGGTGATCCGCGTGGATGCAACGGTACGCGGCGATCTGTCGATGGATATCCCCAATGTGCTGGCTATACGGATTCGCCCCAGCCGCCCCATTTTGCCCAATGAGCATATTTTTATCCCTCTGGAACTGAATACCGGCGTTTTGCGAAAACTGTTGATGACTTATCCTCAGGCCTCACTGGAACTGGAGTTTACGGTGTATCTGGACCCTGTCGTCCATGAAGACGGCCGTATCGCCAATGCGCTGGACGGTACGGCCCCTGCCCGCACGGTTCTTCAGCGGCGCGGCATCAGCGTAACACGCGACTTCTTGATGCAGCGGCTGGATGCCTTGGCCAAGGGGCAGGAAGGGCAAAAGATTCAGGCCGTGGGGCTTTTTGCGGGGCTGCTGGCCGAACAGGAGGCATTTGGCCGGGGGCAGGAAAAGTATCCTTGTACCAATGTGGAAACAACGCTGCTGATCGACGCCGTCCGGCGGTCGCTGGCGGATGACAACTGGCGCTTGCGTATCCATACGATGGACGCAATCAACACCGTGGTGATCCCCGCCGATTATGCGCTCGTCGAATCCCTCTCGGCCAACCTCAACCACAGCCAGTGGCCGGTGCGGTTTATGGCGATGTACACACTCAGCCGTATGCAGGGCGAGCCGTTCAAGCCGGTTCTGGATTGGAAAGCACAGAATGACCCGAACCCGTACAACCGCCGCCTTGCTGTCGCTCTGGGCGGAAAAGAACCACCCAAGCCGGACAATCCGAACTGAATTTGCGGATTCTTCCAAAAAAACGCCAAAACGTACTTGACAGCACCGACAAGTTGTGTATCATAAATGGTCTTGTTTGTGCGATACTGTAAGAAAATCAACATAACTGTTTAATAAGAAAGAGTTTATGCCTAAACAGAAAACCCACAAGGGTCTGGCCAAGCGGGTCAAAGTTACCGGCACCGGCAAAATCAAGCGGCATCGCTGCAATGGCGGCCACTTGATGAGCGGCAAGTCCGCCAAGAACCGCCGTCGTATCGGTTCGACCGCCATCGTCGGCGGCGCCAAGGCCAAGTCGATCGCCCTGGCACTCGGAGTCTAACGCAAGTTTAATATCGGACGCGCCTGCTTCTCGGCTCCATCAGCTGCCGCAGCGGACATAAGCGTCACGTACAGAAAGGAAATGCTGGTATGCCAAGAGTAAGCAAAGGCGCCGCTACGCGCCAAGCCCACAAACGGGTGATGAAAGACGTCCGCGGATACCGCGGCGCACCGGGACGTAATTTTCGGCTGGCCAAAGAAGCCCGTGTAACCGCACAGGTCAACGCCCGCATCGGCCGCAAACAGAAAAAGCGTCAATACCGCGGCCTGTGGATCATCCGGCTCAACGCCGCCTGCACACAGCGCGGCGTGCGCTACAGTCAATTCATCAACGGCATCAAGAAGGCCGGTATTGCCCTGAACCGCAAGATGCTCAGCGAAATCGCGATCTTTGACGCGGCGGCTTTTGATGCCATCGTCGAAAAAGTCAAGGCCGCCCTGTAAACGATTCTGTTGATGTGCAGGGGCTGCCGTGAAGCTTGAAGAATTCACAGACATCGGCAATCAGGCCAAAAGCGAATTGGCACAGGCCAGGGATGCCGCATCGCTGGAGGATTGGCGCGTCAAATATCTGGGACGCAAAGGGCTGGTTACGGCCATGCTCAGCCAGATCGGGAAACTGTCCGCCGAGGATCGCAAGCAAGGCGGCCAGTTGGCCAATCAGATCAAGCAGGATGTAACCGCCGCATTTGATGCGCTCAAGCTGACACTGGATGCCGGCGGCAAAAAAAATGCCCCGATGCAGGACGTAACCCTGCCCGGCTTGCCGATCGTACAGGGCAGCCGCCATATTATCACGCAGACGATCGCCGAATTGCTGGAGATTTTCGGGCGGATGGGCTTTGCCATTGCGTATGGCCCCGAAGTTGAGGACGAATGGCACAACTTTGTCGCCCTCAATATCCCGCAGGAGCACCCGGCACGTGACCCGCTGGACAATTTCTACATCAACGATTCTATGCTGCTGCGCAGCCAGACCTCCACAATTCAGATTCGTGTGATGGAAACGCAAAAGCCGCCGATCCGTGTCGTCGCGCCCGGACGTGTCTATCGCCCCGATACCGTGGATGCTACGCACATGTTTATGTTTCACCAGCTCGAAGCATTGGTCGTCGATGAAGGCGTCAGTATGGTTGACCTCAAAAGCAGCGTCAACCAGTTCATTCATACCTTCTTCGGCGCCGATACGAAATGGCGTTTTCGCCCGAGCTTTTTCCCGTTCACTGAGCCAAGCTGCGAGGTCGATATCCTGTGGGTCGATAAGAGCGGCCGTGAAAACTGGATGGAGATCGGCGGCTGCGGCATGGTCGATCCGAATGTCTTTGACGGCGTCGGCATCGACAGCGAAAAATATACCGGTTGGGCGTTCGGCTTCGGCATCGAGCGGCTGGCGATGAAAAAATACGGCATCACCGACATCCGCCTGCTTTTCGAAAATGACTTGCGATTCTTGAGCCAGTTCTAAGTGGTATGAAACAAAAGCGCGGCAGCGCAAGCTGCCCGATAAAACGCCACCCTGTGGGACATGCCATCCGGCCGCTTGCGCGGCTCGGCTTTTGTTTTGTGTGATTGCCCCGAGGAATTCCCGATTTGGTTTGACTTTTACCCTGTTTTATGGTAGAATTTACTCTTTATAACAGCTTGTAAGGAGATTTTAGTGATCCAAAAAGGCATTATACTGGCTGGGGGCAGCGGCACACGGCTGTATCCCATCACCCAAGCCGTCAGCAAACAGATACTGCCGGTCTATGACAAACCGATGGTGTATTATCCGCTGTCGATTTTGATGCTGGCCGGGATTCGGCAGGTGCTGCTGATTTCCACACCGGTCGATTTGCCGGTGTACCGCACGTTGCTGGGCGACGGCAGTCAATTCGGCATCAGCATCGAATACGCAGAGCAGCCGCGGCCGGAAGGCCTTGCACAGGCCTTTATTATCGGACGCAAGTTTGTCAACGGCGGCCCGGTCTGCCTGATTCTGGGCGATAACATCTTCTACGGCCACGGGCTGGTCGAACCCTTGCGTAAGGCCGCCGCCCGCATGGATGGGGCGACCATTTTTGGCTACTACGTCCGCGACCCGGAACGCTACGGCGTCATCGAGTTTGACAATTCCGGAAAGGTCTTGAGCATCGAAGAAAAACCCTCCGCCCCCAAGTCCAACTACGCGGCCGTCGGGCTGTATTTTTACGATGCACAGATCACCGATATCGCCGCATCCATCAAACCCTCGGCACGCGGCGAACTGGAGATCACCACCGTCAACGAGGTCTATCGCCAAAAAGGCCAGCTCCGTGCCGAAATGCTGGGACGCGGCATCGCCTGGCTAGATACCGGCACGCCCGAATCGATGCTGCAGGCGGGCGTCTTCGTCCAGACCGTCCAGCAGCGGCAGGGCCTGATGATCTCCTGTCTGGAAGAGATCGCCTACCGTATGGGCTGGATCGACGC
>JBFZBE010000036.1:0-6891 GCA_041308685.1 Phycisphaerae bacterium | reverse complement strand
GGCGATTGCCATAAACCCGCTCAATGTGGCAAACAGCACCAGCGTCTCCCAGGCAAATCGCCCCCAGAACAGCACGCGCATCTTGGTGGCCTTATAGACCACCGCGATCGCCGCCAGCAGGGGGAACATCCACAGCATCGACTGCGGATTGGTGCCGATATCGATCGGCGCGGTAAACGAGGCCAGCAGTTCTGCCATTATGCATCCTCTCCGATCAGCCGTCCGCGTCCGGTGTAGGCCATATAAACCGCGTTGGAAATGCTCAGCAAGTTCAAAAGCCCTGCGATGATGGTATAGATTAGCGCGATGTCCGCCGGTCGGCCATAGACGGCATAGCCGCCTTTCTGGGCGATCTGTGTGAGCATCCCGACCGCCGGCGTGGTCAGTATCTGGCCGACGAAGATGTACCAGGCCGTCTGGATCGGTTCCAGCACGCCCAGCGAGCCGATATGAAGCCCTGTGGCAAACAGACCGACGACCGCGACAAAGATGATCGCCGCGCGCTTGGGCTGACGGATCAGCAAATGGCCGCCGCCGGGAACCGCCCACGCGGCAAGCCCCACCAGCGTCAAAAACAGCATAAAATCTGCACTCTTACGCGATGCGTTCATCAGAATTCGTCCGGGATCTGGATCGGAGCGGGTTTTTCAATCAGGATGTCGTCCTGTTTGGAATGGTAATTCATACGGGCAAACAGATGCTTGGGTTTGAGCTGCTGGAAGGCCAAGTCCATCGAGGCCATCCGGCCGATCCGAAACGCCGTCATCGCTTTGTTGTCCAGATAATCTTTTTCTGTTGCCGGGGCAAGCGTTACGCTCTTGACGGCATACGCGGCCTCCATGGCCGGGGCGGCAACCACCTCAAAGATCGTGCCGGTCGTCGGCTGGCCGGCCGGAAGCAGGGCATAGAGTTTTTCGTTCAGCGCGTTGGTTTTGAGGCGGCTTTGAAAATAGGCGGCGCTGGCCGGATTGCTTGTCAGCGAGCGACGCAGCATCTCCGCCTCGGCGCCTTGCAGGCGATTTTGCTGACGCATCGGCTCAACGGCGGCCACAGCGGCGGCGTTGATCGCCTTCAGGTCAGTATTGAACGCCGTCAGCGCTTCGTCCCAGCCCTTTTCTTTGGCCAATGCCGCCAGCGCGGCGGCTTTGGCCTGCGCGGCGTCCATCGCCTTGACCAGACGCACATCGGTGGCAACCTTATCGGCCAGCGAAAACGCCGCGGCGGCCTCTTCGGTCATCGTCAGCGGACGCAGCACCATACCGCGTTTGTCATACGTTACGCCGATCGCCTCGGGCACGACGGATTCTTCGGCGCCGATCACCCGCACCATCGCCATCACCCGCACAAACTGCCCTTTGTCCTGATCAAAGTAGCCGCCGCTCATCGGCCCGATATTTTCCCACGGCCGCAGGTTCGGCATTCCGATCCGCCGCTGCGTGTCCTTGGGGTCGATACGCACATTCAATGCAATGTCCGCAAGCGGCGCGGCGGCATTGCCCATCGGCAGCCGGAAGCCGCGAAGAAGATTATCCTGTGCAAAGTCGGCTGCGCCCAGCAGTCCGGTCTTGCCGGTAACAGCGGCGATCTTGTGCCGTGCCGACAGTTCCGTGGCCGTCTTGTCATAATCGCCTGCGGCGGCCTGAAGCTGCGCGACCTCGGCGGTATCGACGTTGATTTCGCCGAATCCGCTTTCGATGGCCGACTTGGCGTCGTTAAAGAACTGATTGCCCAGCCGTGTGATGCGTTCTTCTTCCAGAATGCGGCGGATCTGCGGCAGAGACTCGGCGAACGAGCGGGTCTTGGATACCTTTTCGCCGTCGGGCTTGGCCGCATCGACCGGTTCTTCGTATTTGAAGCGATCCAGATTGCGGCTGTAGTATTCTTCCATCTGCTCGGCGGTTGGCGCCTCGATGCGGGCTTTGATGTCGTCCACCATCACCGCCATATACTCCAATCGCACGCGATGTGGCAACTTGTAGCCAAACCCGAACGGATTGTCGGCGGCAATCTGCCCGGCCGGAATGGATTTGTATTTTTCAAACTGGGCGTTGAGTTCTTCCTGCGGCACTTGCTGTGTGCTGCTGACAAACCATTCGGCGGGGATGCGTACCGCCTCGGCGTCAAACTTTTCCTGTGCGCGGGCGACGGCGTTTTGGATCTGGCCGGTCGTTACCGCCTGCGTATCCAAAACGGCTTCATTGTAAAACATCACACCCAGCAGATCGGCAAAGGTGCGCACGACCTGCGCTTCGGTGGTGTGGGTCTGGGCGATGATCGCCTGCAGCGCAGCGGCTGCGTCCTGATCGGGGCTTAGCTGCGGCAGGATTTGCGCGAGTATCTTTTGTGCGGCCGCATCCGACATCACAGCGCCGGCCTTGCGGGCTTCTTCTTTGAGCAGCAGCCAGGTCATTTCCGGCTGGGTGCGCTCGTTGAAGAAATCCTCAATGACCGCAACACTGACGGGAACTTGTCCCTGCTGGGCGGCCTGTTTAAGCTGTGCAGGCAGATCGCCGACGGCCTGTGAATCGGGAAACAGCAGATACGCCGTCAACGGCCCGGCCAGCCCCTGATTGCCCTGCGAGAGCACGATATCCGCCCGCAATGTCCGCAGCAATCCAAGCTCGCCCTGTGCGGCCAGATAATCGCGGGCGCGAATCTTCTGATCGTCCCCATACGTGGCGACAACCTCCCGGCCGCCGCCGCCGAAAAAGCTGAAAAATATCTGCAAGCCGGTATAACCGATGACAAACGAAACCATCGAAAAAATAACGACAAAGACCATTATTTTTTTACTGTTTTTGCGTATCCACTTGGCAAGATGCATAGCGTTTTCCGTTTTTTAAGTCAAAATTGGCGTTCTATTAAGGGTTTACGAAAACGGTCAGTATAGCCGTCGGCTGTGGGATTGCAAGCAAAAATCATAAGGAAACGGCCTGACAAGACGCCGGGTAGCGTTCTTGCCAGACCTGTTTCGGGAAAAGTCGCTATGTCAAACCGCCGTAAAGGGGGTCGCCTTTCACTGTCGGTCGGCATAGCTATGACGGTGGCAAATCGTTAGGGTCATAACGACCAAGAACAGATTGTAGTCGCCCAATGTTTATTCAATGCGAGCGAATAATTGGACTTATGTAAATCTTGTGTGAGCGTGGTTTGTTGGTGTTGTGTTTGGGTTTTGTTTTCGTTGGACAGGGCAAAAGAGGGATGCTATACTATACACAGGTTTACTGGAAATTGCATAACTACCGGATAATACTATGGTTGCAACAACTTTATCGGAGGCGGCCTTTGCGCGTGCCAAGCGGGTCATCCCCGGCGGGGTCAACTCGCCGGTGCGGGCGTTTGGCGGAGTGGGGTTGTGTCCGCTGTTTATCGCGTCGGCTTGCGGGGCGACGATAACCGACGTTGATGGCAATACTTATATTGATTATGTCGGCTCATGGGGGCCGATGATTTTGGGACACGCCCATCCAGCGGTGGTGGAGGCGGTGCAAAAGGCCGCCGCCCGCGGCACATCCTACGGCGCGCCGACCGAGGGCGAAACCGAGCTGGCCGAGCGGATTATCCAGGCCGTGCCCAGCATCGAAAAGGTGCGGCTGGTCAGCAGCGGGACTGAAGCGGCCATGACGGCCGTGCGGCTGGCGCGGGCATACACCCGCCGCGATACTATTATTAAGATGATCGGCTGCTATCACGGCCATTGCGATGCGATGCTGGTCAGCGCCGGTTCGGGGCTGGCCGAGCAGGGCATCCCCTCCAGTGCGGGCGTTTCGGCGGGTGTGGCCGGACAGACTATCGCTGTGCCGTACAACGATCTGCCGGCGGTTCGGCAGGCATTTGTCAAGCACCCCGGCCAGATCGCCGCGATTGTCGTCGAGCCGGTCGCGGCCAATATGGGGGTGGTCGTCCCGCAGGCGGGGTATCTGGCCGGATTGCGGCAGCTTTGCGATGCACACGGGGCGGTGCTGATTTTTGATGAGGTGATTACCGGCTTTCGCGTGGCCTTCGGCGGGGCGCAGCAGGTGTACGGCGTCAAAGCTGACCTGACCTGCTTAGGCAAGATCGTCGGCGGCGGACTGCCCTGTGCGGCGGTCGGCGGCAAACGCGACATTATGGAGCAATTAGCCCCGCTGGGGCCGGTCTATCAGGCCGGAACGCTCAGCGGCAACCCGCTGGCGGTGGCGGCAGCCAATAAAACACTCGAATTGCTCAAAGAACCCGGACTTTATCAGACGTTGGAGAAAAACGCCGCTCGGCTTGAGGCCGGCTTGAAATCCGCGGCCGCCGCACACGGCATCCCGCTGACGGTCAACCGGGTCGGGTCGATCTTGAGCGGGTTCTTTACCGCCCGGCCGGTCAACAACTTTGACGATGTACAGACCACCGACATCGCCTTGTTTAAGCGGTTTTTTGCCGGGCTTCTGGCGGCGGGCATTTATATCGCCCCCAGTGCCTACGAAGCGATGTTTGTCGGCGCCGCCCACACACAGCAGCATATTGAAAAGACCGTTGAGGCGGCCTATAATGTCTTGAAAACCGTATCGCGGGCATCTTGCCCGTGATGTGAAAAAGAAAACGAAAGAAAAAACACGGCCACGATGGCCGTGATACGTAAAATTGAATAGGGAGGTTTTATGGAACCGAATGCGACACAGGAAATGATCGACACCACCGACAGTTTGGAAGCGGTCAGTGTGATGAAGGGAATGAAGAACTTTGTGTTCTGGGTGCTGCTGGCGGCGCTGGTGGTTTTGCAGATTGTGTTTTGGATGCATCGCGGCGGCCTGATCGACCCTGCCGAAAAGACGGCGGTCGATACCGGCGTGATACTGCCTGCACCGCCTGTGCAGCCGCAGCCCGCGCCCGAGCTGAAGGTCGTTCCGCTGGCCGCTCCCAATGTCATCGCCGAGCAGGTCGAACAGGTCGTTCAGAAGGTCGGCCTGCCGGAAGATGCCCCGGCCGCCGAACCGACGCCGACGCCAACCCCCGCGCCCGCCCCGCCGACACCGGTGGATTTGTCGCCGGATACGCCCAAGCCGACTGTGATCGAGACGATTAAAGATAAGGAGATGGAGTTTTTGAAAATCTCCGCTGTTGTCGCGCGGCGGCTGATCCGTGCGGCCAACTTTATCGCGTTTATGGCCGCGGTGCTGTATTGCCTGACGCTGCTGATGAACCTGAAGATTTCGCTGACCGGCAAGCTCGGCGGCATCAACCATATTACGCGGGCGTTTTTCTGCTCGCTGTTTCTGCTGGCGGTTTTGACGCCATGGCAAACGCTGCTGCCGGGCGTGGTGATCGGCGCGATCTATCTGCCCGCCGAACTGCTGGGCGATGCCTGGAGCAAGGCGGCGACCTCCGGCTTCTGGAAGACGCTGCTGTATCTGCGGTTTGTCGGCCTGTGGCTGGTGGTGGTGTGGCTGTTGGTCTGCGCCCAGATGCGCTCGATCAAGTGGGCACGGGCGACGCTGCGTCGGCTGGGAATGGCACGATAAGAAAGTAAAAAGGCAAAAGTAAAAAGTTAAAATTAAGGAAGTTCCTTACTTTTGACTTTTGAGTTTTAACTTTTAACATAAGAGTTTTCAATGACATTTAAGATTGGCAGTATTCCCGTTGGTCTTGATGAGCCGTTGTTTATTATCGCCGGGCCGTGTGTGATCGAAAGCCGCGATTTGTGTCTGCGCATCGCCGATGCACTGGTCGGCATTCAGAAACGCACCGGCGTGAGTATGATCTTTAAGGCCAGCTTTGACAAAGCCAACCGCTCCAGCATCGGCAGTTTTCGCGGGCCGGGGCTGGACAAAGGGCTGGCCGTGCTGGACGAAGTCCGCCGTGCCAGCGGGCTGCCGGTCTTGACCGACGTTCACGAGGCACATCAGGCGCATGCCTGCGGCCAAGTGGTCGATGCGATGCAGATCCCGGCGTTTCTGTGCCGCCAGACCGATCTGCTGGTCGCTTGCGGCACGACGCAAAAGCCCGTCAACATCAAAAAAGGCCAGTTCGTCAGCCCCGACGAGATGAAAAACTGCGTCGAAAAAGTCCGCTCCACCGGCAACACCAAAATTATGCTCACCGACCGCGGCACGTTTTTCGGCTACAACCGCAACGTCAACGATATGACCTGCATCCCGCTGATGCAGCAGTACGGTACGCCCGTCGTCTTTGACGCGACGCACAGCACGCAGCGTCCCGGCGGCCTCGGTACGGCCAGCGCGGGTGTGCCGGATATGGCGCCGGTTCTGGCGCGGGCGGCGGTAGCGGCCGGGGCGAATGCGTTGTTTATGGAAATCCACCCCGACCCCGCCAACGCCCTGTGCGATGCGGCCTGTATGCTCCCGCTCAATGAGGTCGAAGGGCTGGTAACGATGTGCGATCGTATCCATCGGCTTATCCGAAATCGAGACTGAAAAACATTAGAGATTTTTTGCCACAGATAAACACAGATTTTCACAGATTAGTTAAAAGCACTAAAATTGAAGCATTAAATCTTAAACAAATTCAAAGAAAATTAGAAACGCAGATGACGCTGATTTCACTGATTTTTACAATGAAGAAATGAAGAACATGAAGTTTAACTTTTTTCTTCATTCTACATTCTTAATTCTTCATTTCCGTCTCTGTGATCTCCGTGTCCTCTGTGGCAAAAGAGAAAGTAATTAATGGCACAACAGCAATATCACTATCTGTTCGGTCCCGTGCCGTCGCGGCGGCTGGGGCGCAGCTTGGGGCTGGATATTGTGCCGATGAAGACCTGCACGCAAAATTGCCTGTATTGCCAGCTCGGCAAGGATGCGCCGCTGACGCTGGATCGCAGGCCGTACATCCCGACCGATGCACTCATCGACGAATTGCGCCGCTGGCTAGCCAATGACGGACAGGCCGATTATATCACGC
>JBFZBE010000035.1:0-3147 GCA_041308685.1 Phycisphaerae bacterium | reverse complement strand
TCGCCGGGGTGTTGGCAGTGATGCTGTTGGCGGCCGGGTGCAAGTGTGCGTGCAAGGAAACCGCTTCCTGTCCGACAGTGCCGCCGGTTGCGCACGCGGCGCAGGCCGTTGCGCCGTAGCGATTGTAAAAAAATGACTGATGGACAAAGAATTGAACCACGAAGGGCACGGACAACACGAAGTTTTTAGATAAGTTTAACAGAATTCAGTGTTTTTGCCTGTCTTCGTGATCTTCGTGTGCTTCGTGGTAAAAAAGTAACCACTTTATTTTTTACTTACAAATTCCGCCGGACAACAGCGGCGGCGGCCAGCGTTTGGGTGGTGTTGGCCGCAGGGTCGGTCAGCGTCATCACGATGCGGACGTTGCGAATGGCCGCAGGGCTGCTGGCAGGCACAACGGCGCGGTTAAAGGTCATCGCCGTGATATTGCGGCACAGGACATAATCGTCGTCCGTCGCGTCGTCGTTGGTGACCAAAAACAGCTCACCGGTGGGCTGATTGAAACGGTAGGTAAAACTCTGTCCGTCGGCGCTGGTCAGCGTCAGCCGCGAGTTGTGCAGATCGCCGCCGGGGCCGATGATGGAAACGGCCTGTGCGGTGCGGATGTCGTTGGTGATGCGCAAAAGCGTCTGGCGGCCGATGTTGATGTTGCGGGCGATGCCTTCGTTGGCTTTGTAGTTGGTAACCGAGGCGTCAAACGCGATCGCCACCGCCGTCATCAGCATCCCCAGAATGACCAGCGCCATCAAGACCTCGACCAGCGTGAACGCGGAGTTGTGTTTTGTATTCATGTGCTTGATTCCTTTATCAGCTACAGAGAGGGCGATAATTTCCTATTTCCTATTTTCAAATTGGAAATTGGAAATTTGAAATAGGAAATAAATTACTCCAGATTTGCCCGTATCCAGTCGGCCTGACTGATGGGGTTTCCATTTTTCTGGATGGTTACGGTGATGCGGACAAAATCGGACGCCACTGCGCCGAACTCTGTGCCGCAGTTCGTGACGGCGACCTGCTGGGTGAAGGCCGCAAAGTCGGGCAGTTCTGCACCGCTTACATCAATGGGCGGCGCATAATCGCCCGCAACATCCGCCAGGTCGGCAAAGGCCATCGGGGCGGTGTACTCGCGTATCTCTTCGATAAGAAACTCGGCGGTGGACAGATCCACGCCGGCGGCGTTGGCCATGGTGAACGCCCCGCTGGACGCGGCCAGCGCCGCAATGACCAGCCCGATCAGCAGCGCCGCAAACAGCGATTCCAGCAGCGTAAAACCGCTCTTGTTGCGTTGTGTTTTCATAATCATCACTCCTTTTTTGTCAATTAAGAATTAAAAATTAAGAATGAAGAAAGAAGGATTCGGCGTTTCTTCATTCTCAATTCTTCATTCTTATTTATCCCGCCGTGGCGATGCTGGACATCTTGAAGATGGGCAGGATGATGCTCATGGCGATAAAGCCGACCAGCAGCCCCATCACCACGATCATCAAGGGTTCGATCATACTGGTAACGGTCTTGATGACGGTTTTCAGCTCGCGGGCGTAAAACTCGGCGATATCGCCCAGTACATCGCTGAGCGTGCCGGATTCTTCGCCGCTTTGGATCATCTGCACGACGTTGCCGGGCATCAGGGCGTAGTCGCCCAAGCTGACGGCGATCTTGCGTCCCTGCCGGACGGCCTCGTGGACGCCTTTCCACATATTTTCGTACAGTTTATTGCCCGAGATGTGCGCCGTGATCGACAGCGTATCGAGGATCGGCACGCCCGCGTTGGTCAACACGCCCATCGTGTGCATACTGCGCGTGATGTACAAGCTGCGGCACAGCGAGCTGAGCAGCGGGATGCGCAGCTTGGTCTTGTCCCACCAGTACTTGCCGGCGGCGGTCTTGCTGGTCAGATACCAGAAGCCCATGATCGCGGCGGCAATGCCGGGAAAGATGATAAACCAATAGTGGCTCATCGCGCCGCTGAGCATCATAATGACCTTGGTCGGCGCCGGCAGCAGGTGTTCCTTGCCGGCAAACACGACCAGAAAGCGCGGCAGCACGAACGTCAGCAGAAAGGTCGTGGTCGAGACGGCCATCACGGCGATGATGATCGGATAGACCATCGCGCTAATGACCTGGCTGCGGGTCTCGGCCTCCTGATCGAGATATTCGACCAACTGCTGAAGCATCGAGCTCATCGAGCCGGAGATTTCCGCCGCGGCGATCATATTGATATACAGGTTGGTGAACACATCGGGGTGTTCGGCCAGCGCCTGCGAAAAGCTCTGGCCGGCTTCAATGCGGGCTTTGAGGTCAAAGACGATCGCGCGAAATTTCTCGTTCTGCACCTGCGTGCCGATGGATTCCAGCGCATCCTGCAAGCTGATGCCGGCGCGTACCATCACCGCCAACTGGTTGCTGAAGTTGAGAATATCCTTGCGGCTGGGGCCGAATTCGATGCGAAAGCCGCTTGACCTGCGCGGCTTGGCCGAATGGGCGCCGCTGTGTGCGGCGGGCGTCGGATTCTTCTTGCTGTTCAGTTGTGCCAAAAACGACATAAATTTCTCCAGACAAAAGCACTAAATTATAAGCACTAAATCTTAAACAAAGATAAAAGATCAAAACTTAAAAACGTTTTGAAACTTTTGATTTTAAAATTTGAATTTGTTTATAAATTTAGAATTTAGAATTTAGAATTTTTCATTACTATGCTGTTTGCAATGCCGGTTCGGGTTTGGCCGGCAGCAGTTTTTCCATTTTACCCGGGTTGCTGGACCGCATGATCGCCTCATCGCGTTCGATGTATCCTTCCATATACATATTCTGGATGCTGTGATCCATCGTCTGCATGCCCATGCGGCGCGAGGTCTCGATGATGTTGGGGATTTCGTAGATGCGGTTTTCGCGGATGCAGTTGCGCACCGCGGAGGTACACAGCAGGATTTCCACACACGGCACCATGCCCGGCTTATCAATGCGGCGAAACAGCGTCTGCGAGATGACCGCCTGCAGCGTGTTGGACAGCATCGCGCGGATCTGGTTTTGCTGGCTTGCCGGATAGATGTCGATAATACGTTCGACGGTCTGCGAGGCGTTGATCGTGTGCAGCGTGCTGAAGACCAAATGCCCCGTTTCGGCGGCGGTGATGGTCGAGCTGGTGGT
>JBFZBE010000034.1:0-3881 GCA_041308685.1 Phycisphaerae bacterium | reverse complement strand
ATCCTGCAAAAAAAATGTTCCGTCGGGCGCAGGCCTTAACCATTTATAAAACCGAATAACCGAGGGGTTTATGCACCCTCTTCTTCTGCTGACCGTCTGTCTGGCCGCGTGCGGCCAGGTTCTGGCGGACTTTACCGCCGAAAGGAACCGTAAAGAATTAAGTTGATTCTTTCCACTCCAACACGTCGGCTCTCCTCGGTAGGGCGGGCCATGCCCACCACACAAGCCGAGGGACGGCGATGGGCTAAAGCCCATCCTACAAATGGTCAATTGTGTTTGACGACCTCGGCGCAGCGGGCGCAGAGGTCGGGGTATTCGGCGTTCTGTCCGACGGTCGGCCAGTAATTCCAGCAGCGCTGGCATTTGGCGTGGCGGCTCTTTTCGGTGCGCACCGAGAAGACGTCGCCCTTTTGGATCTGTACCTGACTGACGATGCACAAGGCCGCGAAGGTCTCAACGCCGATCCGCGCAACGGCCGCCAGCGTCGCCTCGTCGGGCGTAACAATACAGACGGACGCTTCCTGATTGGAGCCGATGGTCTGATTCTTGCGCAGGCCTTCGAGTTCTTTGAGCACCTCATCGCGCAGGTGCATCACGGTTTCCCACAAAACCGCATCGTCGGTCGGGTTGATGGCCGGATCGGGCTGGGGCATCAATGCCAGATGCACGGTATCGACGGGCTGGCTCTTGTGCGGGATGGCCGCCCAGGCCTCCTCGGCGGTGTGCGCCAGGATCGGCGTCAAGAGCCGCACCAGCGCGTCGAGGATATGATACATCGCCGTCTGGCCGCTGCGTCGGGCAGGGCCGGCCGCGGCGTCGCAGTACATCCGGTCTTTGAGCACATCCATATAGATACTGCTCATCTCGACGGTGCAGAAATTGTACAGCAGCGAAAAGACGCGATGGAACATAAAGCTTTCGTAAGCCTCATGGACGCGGACGATCAGCTCCTGCAGGCGATCCATCGCCCAGCGGTCGATGATGTGCATGTCCTTGTACGCAACCGCGTTGGCGGATGGCACAAAGTCGTTGATGTTGCTCATCAGATAGCGCAGCGTGTTGCGCATCTTGCGGTAGGCGTCCTGCAGGCGGCCGATCAGTTCGTCGCTGCAGCGCATATCTTCCTGATAGTTGACGCTGGCGACCCATAGACGCAGGATGTCGGCGCCGTATTTTTCGATCTCTTCCAGCGCACTGACGTAGTTGCCGGCGGACTTGGATTGCTTCATTCCTTTGTCATCGACGGTAAAGCCGTGCGTCAGGACGGTTTTGAACGGCGCCTTTCCCGTCGCCCCCAGCGCCGGCAGCAGCGACAACTGAAACCAGCCGCGATGCTGATCGGACCCTTCCAGATACAAATCCGCCGGCACAGGCAGGCCGGCCTTGGCGATGACGCTGTGCCAACTGCAGCCGGACTCGAACCACACGTCGAAAATGTTGTCTTCTTTTTTCAGATCGTCCCAGGAAAATCCATCCGGCAGAACAAAATCGGCGCCGAGGATGTCCTGCGGGCTGTCGATAAACCAGCTATTGGAGCCCTTTTGGCCGATGTGTTTGGCGACGGCCATCGCCGATGCGCGGGTCAGGAGCGCCTGGCCTTTGCTGTTGACAAACGACGGGATGGGCAAGCCCCACGCCCGCTGGCGGCTGATACACCAGTCCGGCCGCGATTCGAGCATGCCCTGAATGCGTTTGACGCCCCACGAAGGGACCCACTGGACGTGGTTGATCTCATCCAGCGCCAGATGGCGCAGGTTTTTGCCGAATTTGTCAACGACGCGATCGACGCTGACAAACCATTGCTCGGTGGCGCGGAAGATGACCGGCATCCGGCTGCGCCAGCAATGCGGATAGCTGTGCATCAGCTTGCCTTCGTGTACCAGCAGGCCTAACGATTTGAGGTGGGCGTTGACTTCGGGATCGACCTTCAGCACACTCTTGCCGCGCAGCCATGCGGGGACGGTGTCGTCATATGTGCCGTCGTCTTTGACCGGCGAATAGACCGCCAAGCCGTACTTCATCCCGGCCTGATAGTCCTCCACGCCGTGGCCGGGGGCAATATGCACGATGCCTGTGCCGTCCTCGGTCGTAACAAACTCGGCGTTGAGGGCAAACCAGCAGTCCTTGTCGGTCGGGTTGGCCGCCACATACGGATGCACATAGCGCAGCCGTTCCAATGCACTGCCCAACACCGCGGCACTGACATTGTACCCGCCCTCCTGCAATCCAGCGGCCTTGACGACCGCTTCCAGCCGGGCTTTGGCGACGATAGAGGTGAACGTGCGGCCGTCCTTTTCATAAGTCAGGCCGACGTACTCCAATTGCGGATGCATCGCAACGGCCAAGTTGGCCGCCAGTGTCCACGGCGTGGTCGTCCAGATCATAAAGCAGACCTGTGTGCCGTCCGGCGCAAGGCCAAGCTGCCGCGCGTTGGCCGCCGAGGGCGTATCCAGCGGGAAATTGACAAAGATGCTGGCCGAGGCGATGTCCTTGTATTCCAATTCCGCATCGGCCAAGGCCGTCTCGCAGCCGACCGACCAGTGGATGGGCTTGAGCTGCTTATAGACCAGCCCGTTGCCGACCAGCTCGGCAAAAATCTCCAGAATGCCCTGCTCGTACTGGGGCTTGAGGGTCAGATACGGATTTTCAAAGTCGCCAAACACACCCAACGATTTGAACTGGTTGGTTTGCAGTTTGACGTATTTGGAGGCGTACTTTTGACATTCCTTGCGGATGTCGGGCTTGCTCATCGTCTTGGCCTTGTCGCCCAGCTCGGCCATGACCTTGACCTCGATGGGCAGGCCGTGACAGTCCCAGCCCGGCACATACGGGGCACAAAAACCGCTCATCGTCTTGTATTTGACGACAAAATCTTTGAGGACTTTGTTGATGACATGGCCCATGTGGATATCGCCGTTGGCATACGGCGGGCCGTCGTGCAGGACGTATTGAGGGGCGCCGGCGCGGGCGGCCTGAATCTTGGTATAGATCGCCTCTTTGTCCCAGGCCTTACGCTGTTGCGGCTCGCGCTGGGTCAGGTTGGCCTTCATCGCAAAACTGGTTTGCGGCAGGTTCAGGGTGTCGCGATAGCTTTTGCCGTCTTTTTCAGTATCAGACATAATATATCCTCTAAGATTAAAACAAAAGAAATAGCATACTCTTTATATCCAATTCTGTCAAGGAAACCCCATAAAAAACCTCAATCTCCCTAATCAGGGCGGGCCAGAAGCCGCAAGGCCGTCTGCGGCCAACAATAATCATCGAAAACTCCGCTTTGGATTGACTTTTTGCGGGGATTTTGGTAAAATGCGCCTTTGGAGAATCGGGTGAATGCCGCAAAACTCTTGTAACCAACCTGCATTGCCGCTGCTGGTTCTGTTGAGCCAGGCCGACCCGCTGCGCCGTCAACTGCGCGAGTATGCCGTGCGGCGGAATCGGCAAGCGCTGTTTTTTGACCATCTGTGCCAGGCCGTCGGGGCTGCCCCGCTGGCTGGTCCGGGACAAGCCGCCATTGTCATCACACGCCCTGCGCTGCTGACTGCCGCCGGGGCGGCGGCGTTCGGGATGCTTTACGGCAGGGAAAACCTGCGCTGCATTTTATGGGGACACAACTCCGGCGTCTGCGGGCTTTCGAACACCATTACCATCTATGCCATAGAGCAGCTCGATGCGGCATTGGCCGCGGTTGAAAGGCAGCCCGATAACACGGCTTCCCTGCCGGCAGCGGTGGTTGCGTATTGTCCTGCCATAAATGCCGGCGCCGCGGGCGATTTTCGGCTGACGGAAGAAGAACTCAACGCCTTATTGGGAGCATAATCGATGCAGCTTTGCGAAAAGACCACCGCCGCACAACGTATTTTACTGATCGGAACGCCGTCGCG
>JBFZBE010000033.1:0-3623 GCA_041308685.1 Phycisphaerae bacterium | reverse complement strand
TCGCTGGAAGCCCACCCGCTGGGTATCGGCGGCAAGGCCGACCCGGCGCGATTGGTCTTCAACGTCGCGCAGGGGCAAGGGGTCAACGCCTCGCTGATTGATATGGGCAATCGCTTCCGACTGGTCATCAACCCGGTCGATGTGGTCGCGCCGGACGCCGACCTGCCCAAGCTGCCGGTGGCGCGTGTGGTGTGGAGCCCCAAGCCGAATCTGAAAACGGCGGCGACAGCGTGGATTCTGGCCGGCGGCGCACATCACAGCGGTTTTTCGATGGCGCTGTCCGCAGAGCATATCGAGGACTTTGCCGAGATGGCCGGTATCGAAGCGGTCGTCATTGACGATAAGACCGACATTCGCGATTTCAAAAAAGAACTGCGGTTCAATGAAGTGTACTATTGGATGAACAAAGCACTGAAATAAAACAACTGTAAATTGTAAATTTGAAAATTGAAACTTGAAATTTCAATCCATCTGCTGTTATGATGGAACGTGGATTTTTTTAAGGAGTTCATATTATGGCCTATACAATCGGCGTGGATTACGGAACCAACTCGGTGCGGTGTCTGGTGGTGGATACGGCCAATGGCCGCGAACTGGGTACGGCAGTCTATGAATACGAAAGCGGCACAGCAGGCATCCTGCTGGACAAGCGCGACCACAACGTCGCCCGGCAAAACCCCGCCGACTATCTCAAAGGGCTGGAGGTTACGATTCCCGCCGCCCTCAAGCTGGCCAAAAAGGCCGACAAGAAATTCGCGCCTGACAACGTCATCGGCATCGGCGTGGACACCACCGGCTCAACGCCGATACCGGTCGATGCCCAAGGCGTGCCGCTGGCGATGAAACCGGCATTCAAAAAAAATCTCAATGCCTGCGCCTGGCTGTGGAAGGATCACACCGGATACGCCGAGGCGGCAAGGATCACCGAATCCGCCGCCAAGCTGCGCCCGCAGTACCTGGCCAAGTGCGGCGGCACGTATTCGTCCGAATGGTTCTTCAGCAAGATTTGGCACTGCCTGAACGTCGATAAGAAGGTATTTGACGCCGCCTTCACTTGGGTCGAACACGCCGATTGGATGTGCGGCGTATTGACCGGAACCGACCACCCCAGCCAGATCAAACGCTGCCGCTGTGCCGCCGGCCATAAGGCGATGTTCAGCGACAGCTGGGGCGGCTACCCGGACAAGCAGTTCCTGACCAAACTGGACCCGCGTCTGGGACGGCTTTCGGATACGCTGCCGAAAAAAACGTATGCCATCGATACCGCCGCCGGCGGCCTGACCGCCGCATGGGCCAAAAAACTCGGCCTGCCGGCCGGCATCCCCGTGGCGATGGGCGCCTTCGATGCGCATTTGGGCGCGGTCGGTTCGGGCATCGGCCAAAACACACTGGTCAAGATCATCGGCACCAGCACCTGTGATATGGTCGTTTGGCCGAACAACGCCAAGCTGCCGGATATTCCCGGCATCTGCGGCATCGTCGATGGGTCGATCCTGCCGGGCTTCTGGGGACTGGAAGCGGGGCAATCGGCGGTCGGCGACATCTTCAACTGGTACGTCAACTATCTCCAGCCCGGCGGCAAAGAGGCCGGCTCGCATGTCGAACTGACGAAAAAAGCCGCCGCGCTCAAACCCGGCCAGTCGGGGCTATTGGCGCTGGACTGGAACAACGGCAACCGCACCGTGCTGGTCGATCAGCGATTGACCGGCCTGCTCGTCGGCCAGACGCTGCACACCAGGCCGGAAGAGATTTACCGCGCGTTGATCGAAGCGACGGCCTTCGGGGCATTGACCATCATCAATCGCTTTGAAGAATACGGCGTCAAGGTCAAGCAAATCGTCAACTGCGGCGGCATCGCCGAAAAGAACCCGATGCTGATGCAGATTTATGCCGACGTAACGGGGCGCGAAATGAAGGTCTCCCGCTCATCACAGACCTGCGCCCTCGGCTCGGCGGTGGCCGCGGCGGTCGTGGCCGGACAGTACAAGAGCTTTGCCGCCGCCCAAAAGGCGATGTGCGGCCTCAAAGACCGAACCTTCAAGCCCGACAAAAAATCCCAAAAGGTCTATCAGCAATTGTACACCCTCTATAAAAAACTGCACGACGGCTTCGGCGTCAAAGGCCACACCGCCGACCTCTCCGACGTAATGAAAGACCTGCTGGCTATCAAGGAGAAGGCCAATGCTTGAGGCATTGAAAAAACAGGTCTGTATGGCCAATCTGCAATTGGTCGAGCAAAAGCTGGTCATCTCGACCTGGGGCAACGTCAGCGGGATTGACCGGCAGCGCGGCTGGGTCGCCATCAAGCCCAGTGGCGTCGAATACGACGCCCTCACGCCGGATAAGATCGTCGTGGTGGATTTGGACGGCAGGGTTGTCGAAGGCGACCTGCGGCCGTCCTCGGATACGCCGACGCATCTGGAACTGTACCGTCGCTGGCCGGGCATTGGCGGCATCTGCCATACGCATTCGCGTTATGCGACGATGTGGGCACAGGCCTGCCGTGAAATCCCCTGCTTTGGCACGACACACGCCGATTATTTTTACGGCGCTGTGCCGATCACCGACCCGCTGACAACAGACGAGATCACATCCGAATATGAGCTGAACACCGGCAAGGTCATCGTGCGGCGGTTTGCCGACATCGACCCGATGCAGATGCCGACGGTGCTGGTAGCCAACCACGGCCCGTTCACCTGGGGTAAGGACGCCGCCGCCGCGGTCGAGGCCGCCGTCGTGCTGGAAGAAGTCGCCCGCATGGCGCAAGGGACAGTCCTGCTGTCGCCCCAGCAAACCTCCATCCCGCAGACGCTGCTGGACAAGCACTTCCTGCGCAAGCACGGCCAAAACGCCTACTACGGACAGAAATAATACGCTTTACGTCTGATCGCTTTGACTTTGTTATTTGCCCGAACCTATGAGATAAACTGTGGAACTTGGGCGATTGATTAATTGGGGGTAATTGGGTACACTATACGGCAAACTGTGTTTTTGGAGACAGCCGTAAGCGATGGGTATGGATGGTCAATACACAATGAAAGCCGGATGGGTGCGGCGGGTTGGCGGGCTGGCGGCGACGGCAGTACTGCTGACGCTGATGCAGGCGCCGTATGATGCGCATTACCTGGCGTGGGCGGCGTGGGTGCCGTTTGTACTGGCGTGTACGCCGGCGGGGCGGCGGCGTGGGCTTTTGGCGGCGGTGTATGCGGTCGCGGTCGGGTATTGGCTGTTCAATCTGTCGTGGCTGTGGCAGGTCACGGGGGCGGGGTATATCGTCTTTGCCCTGTATCAGGCGCTGTATTGGCCGGCGATCGCGCTGGCGGTGCGGTTTGTGCGCGCCCGGCAATGGCCGCTGACGCTGTGTGTGCCGGCGATCATCGTCGGGGCCGAGGCGGTGCAGGGGGTTTTGTTCGGCGGGTTTAACTGGTTCTTTCTGGCGCACAGCCAGTATCGGCAGTTGGAACTGATTCAAATCTGCGATATTTTTGGCGGGTTGCGGGTTTCGGTGTTGGTGGCACTGGTCAACGGTTTGCGGGCCGACGGCGTGCTGGAGTATGCCGCACGGCGGCGGCTGGGCTGGGCTTTTGCGGGCAAGGCGGTGCTGACGATGGCCTGTCTGTGGG
>JBFZBE010000032.1:0-6553 GCA_041308685.1 Phycisphaerae bacterium | reverse complement strand
AACCTTGGGGACTGGGCGGCCTTTGCCGCGGCATGGGACGGCGACCCGGCGGCGGTTGCGGCCTTTGCGGCCGACTGGCTGTATGCCGGCGGGTCGTGCGACATCGCCCCCGCCCCGGCCGGCGACGGCGTGGTGGATTTGGCGGACCTGCTGCTGCTGGCCGAGCAGTGGATGCGGTAGTTAAGGTAAAAGTAAAAAGTCAAAAGTTAAAAGTGTGGAACGCCGCAAGCGGCGGCGGGAATAAGTTAAGAGGGTGGAGTTCTGTTAAATAAAGGGTTCTTCCGGTTAATGCGTAGGTGGCATCCTTTGCATCAACACAAAAAATCGAAAACCCCGATAGGGGTTGTAAGTCATTTGGCCGGGGGCGCAAGCCCCCGGTGGACGTTTTGCCTGACTGTCAAGCCCCAGCGGGGCGGCAGTAAAGCGATCTTAACTTTCGCCCTTTCAGGGCTTTAAGTGAATGGAGAGAATATCCACCGTGGGCTTACGCCCACGGCTACGTTACTTTCGTCCCGTTGGGACGATGGAGTTTACGTTACTTTCGTCCCGCCGGGACGGTGGATTCGGTCGGTGACATCGCTGCGCGACACATTATCGTATTCGCCGCTAAGCCACATAGTGCATTAACCGGATGAACCGAATTTTTGACATTCGAATTTGTTTCGCATTTCGGCATTCACTATTCACTATTCGCTATTCGCTATTATACCGCGGCGCGTTTGAGCGTGTGGCTTTTTTTGACGGCTTTTTTCAAACTTTTGAGCACGTAGTTTTCGACCACCGCTTCCCAGCCCATGTGCCGGGCCATCCCATAGCCGCTTTGCAGGATGCGGTTGGCATCCTCGTCGTTTTTGGGCAGCCGCGCGCAGATTTCCAAGGCGATCTTTTCGCTGATCTTATGCTCGATCTTGTCGCGGTAAGTGCGGTCGATGCGCAGCATCTCTTCGATCTCCAGCCCCGCATCGCCGTTGAGTTCCGTGTAGTCGGCAAAGATGACGTTGGGCGCAGGTTTCCCGGCGGCGACGGCTTTGGCAAAGCCCGCACAGCCGCAGATCGTCGTTACTACACACAGCCCGCCGAAGCACAGCGGCTCAAGCTGGGCGATGCCGAACGGCTCGTAGATGCTCTGGCCGAATTCGACGTCACTGCCGCGGCGAATGTCGAGGAACTCCATATCCGCCGGCATCCGCGCCCCGCAGCAGGCGCGCGTAAAGCCGAACTGATTGATGAACACGACCTTGATGTTGCGGCTTTTGGCGTTGAACTCCTGAACGCCCGCATAGTAGGCCGCCTCGCCGCCGGACAGGTCGGGCATTCCCTCGCGGTGTGCGACCGGCCAGTTGTAGGCGGCTTCCATATTATAGATGTCGCGCTCGCGGCGTTTGTGTGTTTCGGTGCTGAGCACCAGCAGTACGGCGGTCTTGTTCAGTGCGGCAAACTCGCGTTCGATATGTTCCAGCACGCGCAGGTCGCGCCACAGACCTTTGCTGAGCACCAGCCGCGTAACGTGGGTAAAGACAAAATCCGGCGACCAGCCCAGTAAATTTTTGCAGTATTGCCTGAGCTTTTCACGGGACTGATAGCGTTCGGCCAAACTGACCTGATAGGCCGGTATGCCGTTGTAGGTCAGATCGATGTCGGCGATCTTGAACTCCGGCGCCATAAACCGCAGTTCATCGACGACACAGTCGCCGACGGCCAGGATGTTATCGCAATGCCGCGCCGCATCGACCAGGGCGTATTTAAAATTGTGCGTCTGGTCGCCGAAGACGTCGTTGACATACAGGTCTTTGACCGCGGCCTTGCGCAGCACGTTGTAGAACATTGTGTCGTGGCCGGTGTGGCCTTCGACGATCGCCCGCATCGGGGCGACTTCGTGGGCGTAAAAAACGGTCTTGAAGTCAAACGGATCGAGAATGCCCGCAAGCGCTGTGGGCATGCCCATAAACTCGTGCGAGACGATGATCGTCGGCTGCTCGCGCTCGGCGGCGCCGATGGCTTTCAATGCCGCGATCGCCGGCGGGGCAAGACGGACATACTGCTCGAATTCCCAGTACTGCTCATAGAGATTGCTGCGGATGCCGAACTCACGGAACATCTGGCCTTTGAACTCATTGATGGGACGCTGCTCCATCCGTGTAATATCGATCAGCAGCACCTCGGGGTGGCTTTGCACGCCGGTCAGCGGGTCGGAAAACTGCCGCCGTCCATAGACGATATTGACGTTGTAATCGCTCTCAATACGGCGGAAACTGGACACATAACTGCTGCGGATCAGCCCGTCCAGCGACGAATACAGCACCTCGCCGCCCGGCCCAAGCCGTGTTGAGACATCGCCTTCGGTCGAAAACAGCGGGCTGACCAAAATGGTGCGTGCGACGGCATTGTCATAAGCTCGGCTGGTAAACATTCCGTCTAATACCGCTCCGATACCGCCGATTTTTCCGGTCGCCTCGTGGGTAACATGTACTACTGTGGGTTTTTGATTCATCAACGTCTTATCCTCAATTTATAATTGCAACAACGTTTCACTGCGCATTATACCCTGCGCAGGCCTGCCGCGTTCATTGAATTCATATACACAGTAGCATCGGCCAAGCACCGAGGGGGGCTTTAGGTGTTTTTACGGAAAGCACTTAAGTTATTTCCTAAATGCCAAAAATGTGGTTATTATCGGAGTATAAAAGACAGATTAAATGTTGTCTGAAAAGAAAACCTTGTTTTCAGTATTAAAGTCTCACCTTCATATTGACGAAAATATATTTCATTATTTTATCAAATTTGATATATTATTGCTATGAAATTTGAAACTCTATTAGAAAAGGTCTCCAATCTGCCGGCGTTTACAGTCCGATTTCTGGCCGCAGGGGAACATCTTGCCCAGGTACGATTGCAAGTCAATCGCTGGGTCAATGACGGCAAGCTCATCAAAATCCATAAGGGTCTTTATACGCCGGCAAGTCCCTATAAAAAAGTCCCCTCGGATGCGTTTTGTGTGGCCAACGCCTTAAAGCCGGCCTCTTACGTCAGCTTGCATTCGGCGCTGTCATGGTATGGAATGATTCCCGAATATGTTCCGGCCGTAACCAGTATTACGACCGGACGACCCCAATCCATCGCTACGCCGCTGGGACGGTTTGAATTCCGTCATGTCGGCAAACAGTACTTTTGGGGGTATCGGCAGGTTGAACTTCAGCACAATTTGAAGGCGTTTGTCGCGTACCCCGAAAAGGCGATTCTTGATCTTGTGTACCTGACCGGCGGTGGAGATGAGAGGGCGTTTATCGAGGGGCTGCGGCTTGGCAACAGCGAGCGGATTGACAGGGCAAGGTTGCATCAGTTTGCAGATCAATTCAACAGTCCGAAAATGCGGCGTGCTGTGAAAAACATTGAACATGCTCTTGCACAGGGCGAAGGGATGGACGTATGAAAGATTACTTAAAACAGCAGATCGAAAAAATTCAGGACGGCCGTTTAGCGCGATGCGTGGTTCGTGAATACCTGCAGGCAAGAACGCTGGAACAGCTTCAGGAAAGCGGCGCCTTTGTCAATTGGGCATTTGTCGGCGGGACTGCCCTGCGGTTTTTATACGCGATGCCCCGATTTTCCGAAGACCTGGATTTTTCACTCAATGCGCCAAACATCGAAAGCCGCTTTGTGGATTACCTGAAAAAAATCAAAGTTGGATTTCTTGCGGAGGGCTATTCGACCGACATAAAAGCAAAAACCGAAAAAACCGTACAGGCGGCATTTATCCGGTTTTCGGGGCTTCTTTTTGAACTGGGGTTGTCCCCGCATTTGTCCGAAACGATCTCGATCAAAGTGGAAATCGACACCAACCCTCCTGTCGGCGCAAGTACGGAAACCAGCATTGTCCGAAAGCATTGCCTCCTGAATCTTCAGCATTACGACAAGGGGTCTCTTCTTGCCGGCAAGCTGCATGCACTGCTGACTCGCCGATACACAAAAGGCAGAGATATTTATGATTTGATGTGGTACCTTTCCGACAGGACGTGGCCGCCGCCGAATCTGCGTTTGCTGAACAATGCCCTGACACAGACAGGTCGGCATGGGCCGGAATTGACGAACGACAACTGGCGGCCGCAAATGATCGCACGGCTGGCGGAACTCGACTGGGAAAAAATCGTCGCCGATGTCGCACCGTTTATTGAAAAACAAAGCGACTTGACCATGCTGACCCTGGCTAATCTCTCAATGCTGATGGGAAAGGTTGTTTAGGGGTATTGGTGTGGAAATGAACAGAGTTTTGACGTTGCGGTGTTTATCGGGGGCTTATTTTCCTGTATGTAAGTAGGATTTATAAAAGTTTGACGTGGCGCGTTAGTCTTGTTATAATACCTTTTTGATTGTTGCGGCAGAGTGGTTAATTTTTACGCAAAAAGAAGGTATTGATGCAGAAAAAAACCAGACATTTGGGCGAGATACTGTATCGCAAGGGGTTCGTCGATAAAGATAACCTTATCAAGGCGTTAAAAAAGTCCAAAGAAACCAACAAGCGGCTGGGGGAAACGCTGTTGGAAATGGGGCTTGCGACGGAGGATCAACTGGCCGAGGCGCTGGCCAAGCAGTTCAATCTGGAATATGTCAATCTGGATGAGGTGGAAATCCCGCAAAACGCCAACAAGCTCATCCCTGAAGAACTCATCAAAAAACATCGCATTATTCCGTTGGGCAAAGACAATGGCGAGCTGAAAATCGCTATGAAAGACCCAATGGATTTGGATTTGCTTGATTTATTGCGTTTTCGGCTGAATACCGAGCTGCGGTGCTGTCTTGCAAGTCCAAGTAAGATCGAGACTTATATCGGCGGCAAGACGGATGCGGTGCGCAGCAGCATCGATGCGACGGCGCAGGAGTTGGCCGCGGCCGGTCATACCATTGAGGCCGAGGTGCGGCGGGCGCAGGCGACTGACGACGGCGACGACGGGCCGATCATCCGACTGGCGAATTTGATCATCGACGAGGCCGTGCGGATGCGTGCCAGCGATATTCACATCGAGCCGATGGCCGACCGCGTGCGGGTGCGGTATCGCATTGACGGCGTGTGCGTGGAACGCGACAATATCCCAAAGAACATGCAGGCGCCCCTATTGGCGCGTGTCAAGATTCTGTCGGGGATGGATATCGGCGAGCGGCGGCTGCCGCAGGACGGACGTATCAAGCGCACCATCGACGGCAAGGACATCGACTTTCGAGCGTCGTGCCTGCCGGGCTATCACGGCGAAAGTACGGTCTTGCGTATCTTGCGGCCGGACTCGGTCAACATCGGTATTCAGGCCATCGGCTTTGAGTCCGAGGATTACGACCGCTTCAAAAAAATCATCAAACGTCCCAACGGCATCTTTCTGGTAACAGGGCCGACCGGTTCGGGTAAGACGACGACGCTGTACTCGGCGCTGAAGGAACTAAACCGCCCGGACAAAAAGATCATCACCGCCGAGGACCCGGTCGAATACAACATTCAGGGCATCAACCAGTGTCAGGTGCGCGCCGACATCGGTTTAACATTTGAGTCCATTCTCAAATCGATGCTGCGTCAGGCGCCCAACATCATCCTGATCGGTGAAATTCGTGACGGTCTTGTCGCCGATATTGCGATCCAGGCCGCTCTGACCGGTCATTTGGTGTTCAGCACGCTGCACACCAACGACGCTCCCAGTGCGATCACCCGTCTGATCGATATGGGCGTCAAGCCCTTCCTGGTGGCCAGCTCGATCCAGGCGATCATGGCGCAGCGTCTGGTGCGCGTGATTTGCGAAAACTGCAAAACGCCCGACCCGTCGCCCGATCCGCATTATCTGCGGCTGCTGAATATCACGCCCGATGAGATGCGCAAGCACCAGATTTACAAAGGCGCCGGCTGCAGCAAGTGTTCCGGTTCGGGCTATCGCGGGCGTATCGCTATTTTTGAAATGCTGGAAATGAACAATCAGATTCGTGAATTGGCGTTTGGGCATGCTCCGGCCAGCGAGCTGCGCCGCGCTGCCCGTGCCAGCGGTATGAAGACGCTGCTGATGGACGGGCGCATCAAGGTATTTAAGGGCATAACGACGCCGGCGGAGATTTCTCGCGTGACCCAGGCCGAAGGTCTGGTGATGGACGCATAAACAGGATTTATATATTTTATAGTACAGGGTTTTGGTATGGCGACAACACTTCAGATTGACCGATTGCTCGATGCGTGTATCAAGATGGGCGGCTCCGACCTGCACCTGGCGGTGGGGCGGCCGCCGGTGCTGCGTATTTCCGGGCGGCTGCGCTCGCTGGATACGAAGGTGCTGGAACCGGACGATACCGTCGGGCTGATGAAAAGTATCACCCCCGAACGCAACCAGCAGGAACTGCAGGAAGTCGGCGGTACGGACTACGGTTTTGCGTTTGGCGACGCGGGGCGTTTTCGTACGTCGGTTTTTCGTCAGAAGGGCAATGTGTCGATGGTTTTGCGTTTGATCCCGTCGGAGCTGTTGAGCTTGGAAAAGATCGGCCTGCCGAAGGTGTGTGCGTCGCTATGCCGGCGGCCGCGCGGCCTGTT